>NZ_KV826314.1:0-6078 GCF_001835895.1 Staphylococcus sp. HMSC034C12
TGGTTGCCTTTAGTTTAATGATTGGTTGCCTTTAACATTTCAAATCTATTGTCACTCTAAGGATCAAATGACTCCTAAAAAGGTTTTAAAAAGATTTATAAAAAGATATTAAAAAGTTCGGGGCAATTTGCCCCTCACAAATTCAAAAGACAAAAAGGAAACCCACCACATTTGTGGTGGGTTTTTATTATTTAAAAAAGTAATAAGTGATATAACTTTAATGCATTATTCCAATTGCTTTATTGACATTGAGCCTCTGAACCCTTAATAAACCCTAAAACTGTCGACTCGTCGGTTTCATAGCTCACACTATCCCGACATTCGTCGAAACAGTTTAATTAAGGGTTCTTCTCAATGCTCAATAAATTTTCTCGGCATAAGCGCATGTGCTATTCTTCATTTTCCATATCTTTTACAACCTTTAATATCGGTGTGATTAGTAATGATAAAATAAATGCTGATTCTAAAATCAGAAAAATATTTGTTCCTTCAAAAAATATTAAGTTGACCACATATCCAAAAAGACAAAATACAATAAAAAAACAAATAAAGTGAACAATAGAATTCAAGGCGAGCACTCCTTTTTGGTTTCTACGCTATTTTAAGCTTGATATAGCTTCTTCATTAAACAAAAGGTAATTTTCTATTTATTTTGTATTAAAGACGCTCATATGCTTTTAAAATGGCATATATAAGCACTCCAAATAAAATATAAGGTACAAGATAGAAAACAAGCATGAAATAACGCCATGCTGAATGCCCCGTTTTAAGCACGTGGTTCAGCCATTCGTAAAAATGTTGGACGCCTAACCAGTCACCTAAGGGACTTATAACTAAAAAGGCGACCATCACTAAGGCAACGATAAAAAACATGGCTGTGATGCCTTTAGTTAAACGATGTATGACTTGATCATATTGTTTAATCACTATTGCGTTGCTCTTCATACGTTCATCAATCATTTTTTTATAATTATTATTGGCTTGTCGCAGTTCGGATTGGTTGTTTTGAACTTCCTTAACTACGTTTTGTGTGTCTGTTTTGACATCTTCTAATTCTTTTTGTATAGCTGTGTGAAAATCTTGTTTTAAATTATCGCTATTAATCCGTTCAATATAATGTCTTGCCGCGCTTATAAAACGCTTTTGTGTGAAGTCTGTGGCTTGATTAAAGTTCGAGGCCGTGGTCTCGATCGATGTTAATAATTGGTCGTGACGTTGGTTTCTCTCGTACTCTCTTTTCTCGATCTCTTCGAGCCTTTTCATCAACAAGTCTTGCTGATTCTGCAGCTTGTCGGCGACGCTCAAGCTCATTTGTGTCTTGGGCGAATTGGTCCCAATCTGATTGAGTGACGCCTGTATCTCGTTCAGTTGATTCATGACGGTTTGAAGTTGATCGTTTTGGCTGGAAGTTCGTGTCTGATTTATGTTTTTGTTGTTGTCGTCGTTGTATTTGTCTTTCAAAGCCATGTTGGATGCCTCCTTTATTGTAATCTTCGCCCAATTTACGCCCGCGTACTTTTTTATTTTCAGCTAAATGCCGATAGGTAATGCTTTTGGGGGTAACACGTTCAATCGTAATACCATGTTGATTCAGATGTTTTTGAAATTCTTCCATATTTGTCGCTGTTGATTGGTCAATTGCCTCACGTATGTCATCTTTCCATGAGTATTGTGCTGTCGACGTCGTGTTAGGGTCGGCAATCGCTTTTTCTGTTTGGGTATAACGTAAGCGTGCTGTGTCTTTCTCAGGCACGCTCAACCCCTGTGCTCGACAAACCTCGTCGTTGAACGCTCTCACATCGCGTAGGGCTTGTTTATTATTGTTAAATTTCTTACCTGTATTGAGGTCAATTGAATTAAGTACAATATGATTGTGTACATGGTTTGTATCTGCATGCGTATAGACGGCGACTTGATGATTGGGGACGAGTTTTTCAGCAAGCGCTAATCCTAATTGGTTACATTGTTCGGGCGTCACTTCGCCAGGTTGAAACGATTGGATAATGACATGCCCTTGATTACCGTCTGTTTTGCCATACAATTCACGAGCGGCTTTAAAACTAGATTTGGCATAGTCCACGTCACAATTTAAGCCACTTTTCTCAACGGCACGTTTTTCAGCGTAATTGATGGCCCGTGATGTTGATTTAGTCGCACTTAATTTAGTTGTTGCCATTGGTATCACGCGCTTTTTTCTTTTTATATGATATATATAAATCAATACCTGTGATAAAAGTTAAAAGTGAAAAACACAAAATCACCGGAAATTGTGGATCAAAGAAAATAAAATAAAACAATATCATTAAACACATCACAAATAAAATGGCACTTACAATCATTTTTATTTTTGGATCATGTTCCATATCTCATCTAACCTTTCACGTAATTCACTAATGTTACGTTCTAATGCTTCGTAGTTCGGTGCTTCGTGTTGATGTTGGTTGCAATATTTCGCAATCTGATTGGCATTTGCACCTAACATACTCAAATCTTTTGCTACCGATTGTCGTGTTGCTTGATCCAATTTGGGTGATACCAATCGGGCGCCTTGTGCCTTTTTCTTAACGAAAGCAGGCACACTCATATTTAAAGTTTCAGCTGATTGTTGTAACTTTAAATATTCGGATTCGCTCACACGAAAACTGATTTGTTTCGGCGCCTTACGGTTGGGTTTACGGTTTCGCCCAACAGTTTCGTCGCTAGCCACAAATTTATTTTGTTCGCTCATTATTCCCACCACGCTTTCTACGAAAGATAACGCCTTTCTTAAATTTTACTTTATAAGATAAAGCAAAATTTATCAAGTCGTTAAGTGGTTTGGCAAGCATTGGCTTTGCTAGCCACTAACGTGGCAGACGCGCCAGCTTGTTGGGGATTATCCCCAAGCCCCTTATGTTTTTTGCTTACGCAAAAAAGAGTGGCTAATTGCTAGCCATTGTTCATTAAGTAATACAAATAAATTGAAGAAATAATTTGGGTTGAACATTGACATTTATTTGCTATTTGTTTAAGTTGAATTTAATACGATAAGGGAAAGGGTGAACCAACTACATGATTAACTAATCCTATTTTCAAAAGGAAACAATTGAAAGTATTTTATTTACAAATAGCGTTTGATTTGTGTTGTTTTCAATTGTACTTTTCAGGATAGGATGAAAATTCTGTAGTTGGCTCTAAAAGTATTTTGTTAGAGTTCATCTATATAGATTTATGCCTCCTATTCTGAATAGATTAGGAGTCTTTTATTGTCTTCAATTACTTATGAGAGGATGAGGAAATATGAAAATAATGTTAGAGGGACTTCATATAAAACATTATGTTCAAGATCGTTTATTGTTGAACATAAATCGCCTAAAGATTTATCAGAATGATCGTATTGGTTTAGTTGGTAAAAATGGAAATGGAAAAACAACGTTACTTCACATATTATATAAAAAAATTGTGCCTGAAGAAGGTATTGTAAAACAATTTTCACATTGTGAACTTATTCCTCAATTGAAGCTCATAGAATCAACTAAAAGTGGTGGTGAAGTAACACGAAACTATATTCGGCAAGCGCTTGATAAAAATCCAGAACTGCTATTAGCAGATGAACCAACAACTAACTTAGATAATGACTATATAGAAAAATTAGAACAGGATTTAAAAAATTGGCATGGAGCATTTATTATAGTTTCACATGATCGCGCTTTTTTAGATAACTTGTGTACTACTATATGGGAAATTGAAGAAGGAAGAATAACTGAATATAAGGGGAATTATAGTAACTATGTTGAACAAAAAGAATTAGAAAGACATCGAGAAGAATTAGAATATGAAAAATATGAAAAAGAAAAGAAGCGATTGGAAAAAGCTATAAATATAAAAGAACAGAAAGCTCAACGAGCAACTAAAAAACCGAAAAACTTAAGTTCATCTGAAAGCAGAATAAAAGGAACAAAGCCATACTTTGCAGGTAAGCAGAAGAAGTTACGAAAAACTATAAAATCTCTAGAAACCAGACTAGAAAAACTTGAAAGCGTCGAAAAGAGAAACGAACTTCCTCCACTTAAAATGGATTTAGTGAATTTAGAAAGTGTAAAAAATAGAACTATAATACGTGGTGAAGATGTCTCGGGCACAATTGAAGGACGGGTATTGTGGAAAGCAAAAAGTTTTAGTATTCGTGGAGGAGACAAGATGGCAATTATCGGATCTAATGGTACAGGAAAGACAACGTTTATTAAAAAAATTGTTCATGGGAATCATGGTATTTCATTATCGCCATCTGTCAAAATCGGTTATTTTAGCCAAAAAATAGATACATTAGAATTAGATAAGAGTATTTTAGAAAATGTTCAATCTTCTTCACAACAAAATGAAACTCTTATTCGAACTATTCTAGCTAGAATGCATTTTTTTAGAGATGATGTTTATAAACCAATAAATGTCTTAAGTGGTGGAGAGCGAGTTAAAGTAGCACTAACTAAAGTATTCTTAAGTGAAGTTAACACGTTAGTACTAGATGAACCAACAAACTTTCTTGATATGGAAGCTATAGAGGCGTTTGAATCTTTGTTAAAGGAATATAATGGCAGTATAATCTTTGTATCTCACGATCGTAAATTTATCGAAAAAGTAGCCACTCGAATAATGACAATTGATAATAAAGAAATAAAAATATTTGATGGTACATATGAACAATTTAAACAAGCTGAAAAGCCAACAAGGAATATTAAAGAAGATAAAAAACTTTTACTTGAGACAAAAATTACAGAAGTACTCAGTCGATTGAGTATTGAACCTTCGGAAGAATTAGAACAAGAGTTTCAAAACTTAATAAATGAAAAAAGAAATTTAGATAAATAAATTACCTTAAATTTAAGCAATAAAGATTATTCTTGTTGTCTTTTTATTGAATCATTGATGGGTAATATTTATTAAGTTAGTGTATTGCATAACCTATACAATTCTACTACCTATAATTTGTAATTATGTTAACTCATCAAAGAGGCTTAAACGCTGTGAAATCAACGTTTAAGCCTTTTCTTTATGATTATCGTTTATTCATCTTTTATACATCGTTGTTCTCACGTGTTTTCATTCTTTTTCATTAAGTGAACTTTTGTATCTTTATTCACAATTTCACGTGATAACACACCGTTTTAAATTGTAGTTTTTTGTTATACTGGAAAAGCACTTCCGTGCACAAAGGAGGTGTCACATACAATGATAATCTTGCTATTTGTACTAGATAAGCTCATTTTTCCAATTATTGTTGGTTATGTTCTTTATCTATTACAACAAGAGCATAAGTAAAAAGAAACCCCCAGCCGGCACGCTGGGGGTTTTCACATACAATGATATATCTGCTATTTGTTACTTTCAGTATATCCTTTCTTATGCTTTTTGTAAAATTAGATATATACTTTCTTTTAAGAATATAATTTTGAAGTAACTGTCGTTTCATTGTCGCCCATCTGTCGGCAATTTTTCGTGTTCATTTTTTTAGTTGAGGAGTAGTTTATGAGTATGAACAAATCAAAAGTTGCAGAAATTAGAAAACAAAAATCGTTAACTCAAGAAAATTTAGCAGAAAAGGCTTATGTAACAGTAAGAACAATTCAAAGAATGGAGGCTGGAGAAGAAGTTAGTAGTGAAACACTTAAAAGTGTCTCAAACGCATTAGATGTGACAGTCAATGAACTATTCGAATCTATCTCGTCTTCTGATAAGGAGGAGGAAATAATGGAAATATCTAAAGAACAACAAAAGCAGTTTAATTATCGTAAAAATGAACTTTTTACTATTAAATTAATAACATTTAGTTTTATTTTTGTGTTTTTAGGACTATTTGGAATCTTTGTAGGTGAGTTAAACGGTTTAGAACAAAATATTTACCGCATCATTTGGATTTTCGCTTTATTTTTGAGCTTAGCAATAATGTATTATTTTTTAAATGTTTTTATTTCAAAAAAATTAGATAAAAAATATCCTATGACTATTGGAATGAAAAATAGAAATAGAAAAAATGAACCTGTAAAAAATGGCTGGGATTTTATGGCTAGATATTGGTGGATTGTTTTTCCTATTGGAGGG
>NZ_KV826315.1:0-67376 GCF_001835895.1 Staphylococcus sp. HMSC034C12
CTGGCTATTTTGTTAGGAATTATGTCCCAGCCTCAGTGGACAAAATTCATTATGAGTTCTGTCTCACTACCATACTATTTCATATTTTATTAATTATTTATCTTTACGAGGTAACGGATAAAATCCTTTATTAAATTGTTCCCATAAATTTGGTGGTAACGCATGTTTATCTTCACGATTTGGATCAAAGTATGAGATAATTTCCTCTTCTTTACCCTCTTCAATTTTATGGATAAAGTTATAATCTAGAAGAATTCCACGACCTAATGCTACGAGTTCAATGCCTGTCGATTCTACTGCATCTAAAGCATCATCAGCAGTAAATACAGAACCTATACCAATGACTGGCATACGTCCATCTACCCATTGATGGATAAGTTTTAGACGTTCTTCTCCTTCATATTTACCCTCGCGTGTTTGTGAATGAATATCCATAATTGAAATATGAACATAATCAATCGCTTTTTTTGTAATTGTTTTAATTAATTTTTCTGTGTGTTCCATTGAAATACCAGGTGATTCTGCTTCTTCTGGTGATAATCTATAACCTACAATAAAATCTTTATTTGCATAAGTTTCTTTAACTTTTAATACTTCATCAATCACTGCAAGTGGGAATTTTAAATGGTCTCCCCATTCATCTTCACGACGATTATAGTATGGAGAGAAGAATTGATGAATTAAGTAATGGTTCGCTCCATGTATTTCTACGCCGTCAAATCCAGCTTCAATGGCGCGACGTGTAGCTTCACCGAAATCTTTAATTGTTTGTTCGATTTCTTCAGTAGTGATTTCTCTTGCATGATGTTCCTGTTGTTGACCAAAACTTTTCATTGAAACGGGGCTTGGTGCCACAACATCTCCATTAGGAGTCAATTCAGGTAAAGCTTGTGCACCACCATGATGAATTTGTACTAATGCTTTTGCGCCATTTTTCTTCATTGCTGTCGCTAAGCGTTTTAAACCTTCGATATCTGAATCGTGTGCGACAGATGGTTGGCCTGGGAAGGCTTTACCAATATCATTTACATTACTTGCAGCATTAATTGCAAGACCTACATCTTTGGCACGTTTCTCAATGTAAGAAATTTCGACATCTGAAATAGTACCATCATCATTTGATGATGTATGTGTTAAAGGGGCAAGTACAAAGCGATTTCTTAATGATACACCGTTGGGTAATGTAACAGTTTCAAATAATTTTTTATATTTATTATTCATAAGTAATTCCTTTCTAAATCTTTTAGTTTTATTATTTTCAAACTATAACATGAACATTTTTATGTCTCTACTTTTATGCTTATATGCATTAACCATCTTTTTAAATTTAGCAATATATTGACATAATAAAAAACGTTACTTAAAAAAGTAACGTTTTAGCGTGTTGACAGTCATTCAATTATTATTACGAATTGCACGTTTAGACTGCTTAATCCAGACCGGTAGGCGTTCTTCAAGCGTTTGAAACCCATACTTTTCTGTCTCTTTAATTTCATCTAATACAGACTGTTTTTCTTTTTTTCGTTCATAATTCTTAAAGTAATCATTATCTTTAAGTGACAAATTAAGCTTTCCTTCATCGTCTATAGAAAGGATTTTAGCTTTTACAATTTGACCTTCTGATAGAAATTTTTTTAGATTATGGACATAATCATCCATAATCTCTGAAATATGGATAAGTCCTTCAGTATGGTCAGGGGTCTCAACAAAAGCGCCATACGGTTGAATTCCAGTCACACGCACTTTAATATGCTGACCTTCTTTATAGTGAGTATTCAACTTGATAACCCCTTATTTCGTTTTTCTTAACATATTAATAATAGCATAAATCCCATACTTGGACTAACGATAAACTAATAAAAAATTAATTTCTTTAGAAATTTATATTTCTTCTTCATAAATTTACATTAAAAAGTTCGTTTTTAATATAAAAAGATGAGCGTAAATGTCTTATTTAAAACAGTTTACGCTCACCTTTTTTTATTTAATGATATTTCTTTGATGAATTAAGCTTTTTTATCTTCTACATCAATAGATTCAATAACCACATCATGTACAGGCTTATCTTGTGCCCCTACTTTAGTATTTGCAATATCTTCTAATGTAGTTTCACCGTCAATTAATTGACCAAACACAGTATGTTTTTGATCTAACCAAGGTGTTCCACCTTTTTCTGCATAAGCTTTAGCAATTGGTTCAGGCCAACCGCCATCAACAAGCTGATTAAGCATTGTATCTGGTACTTCTTTCATTTGAACAACAAAGAATTGTGAACCATTTGTATTTGGACCAGCATTTGCCATTGAAAGAGCACCATATAAATTAAATGCTTCTAATGAAAACTCATCCTCAAATGAACCTCCATAAATACTTTCTCCCCCCATACCAGTAGCAGTAGGGTCTCCACCTTGAATCATAAAATCATTAATGACACGATGGAATGTAATGCCGTCATAATATCCATTTTTTGCATGTGTCACAAAATTTTCAACTGTTTTTGGAGCAATCTCAGGAAACAGCTTAAATGTCATATCTCCTTTATTTGTATGCATAATTACTTTAATTTCATTATCTTGTATTTCTTTATTTAACTGTGGATAGTTAGTCATTTAAATTCTCCATTCATGTTATGATGATATAGATACATATTAACATATTTGAAAGGAAGTAATATAGCATGTTATATCGATTCTCTCACAAAACAGGTACTTATGGTGTAACGATTAAAGAAGATAGCAATCATCAAGTTTTAGTACAAATTGAACAAGTCATTAAACATCCTAAACAAGGAGATTTACATCATCCTGGTGAAACTGAAGGTGTTTTTTTTCATGAAAGACGTGCTTTAAGCCATTATGAAAAACGTTATGCAACACGTTCACAATTGAGAGATTTTAATGTAGAAGAGATGAAATATGAAGATTCTTTACAACAAGCGATTACTAAAATGGAAAACGAATTAAAACAACAACACACAGAATACGCAAAATTGGCATTAGACAATTTAAACAGTCTAAAAAAAGACTATTCTATCCAATATAAACAAAATTTTTTCTAGTCCATTTTACGTCTTTCTTCCTATTTAACAAGATAAGTAAAATTGCTGACTTTACATCTTTTCACAGTTTTTCAGAATAAATTGATTGATGTATAATAAAATTTATAACAATTTTTGAAGGAGGAAAATATAGTGAGTTTGATACATATTGCGGTACTTTTACCGTTAATATTCGCACTCATTATTCCAATCCTTTATCGTTTCTTTAAAAAGATTCATTTAGGATGGTTTGTATTACCTGTTCCTGTTGTCTTATTTATTTATTTTTTATCTTATATTTCAACTACTCAATCAGGTAATACAGTAATAAAAACTTTCAATTGGATGCCACATATCGGCATGAATTTTGATATTTATCTTGATGGCTTAAGCATACTCTTTAGTTTGCTTATAACTGGCATTGGAAGTTTAGTAGTTCTTTATTCAATCGGTTATTTAGATAAATCTGAACGATTAGGGAATTTTTACTGTTATTTATTACTGTTTATGGGTGCAATGTTAGGCGTCGTACTCTCAGATAATATCATTATCTTATATCTATTCTGGGAATTAACTTCATTCTCAAGTTTTTTACTCATTTCTTTTTGGAGAGAAAAGAAAGCTTCTATATATGGAGCACAAAAGTCACTGATTATCACTGTATTTGGAGGACTTAGTTTACTTGGTGGATTAATCTTAATTTCACTTGCAGGACAATCATTAAGTCTACATTATTTAATCCATCATGTATCTCAAATACAAGACAGTTCTTTCTTTACACTTGCAATGGTTTTAATTATGTTAGCAGCTTTCACAAAATCTGCACAAGTGCCATTTTACATTTGGTTACCTGATGCAATGGAGGCACCTACTCCTGTCAGTGCATATTTACATTCAGCTACAATGGTTAAAGCAGGGTTATATCTTGTTGCACGTTTAACCCCATTATTCGCGATATCAGAAGGATGGATATGGACTATTACTTTAGTAGGCTTAATCACACTATTTTGGGCTTCATTAAATGCAACGAAACAACAAGATTTGAAAGGGATTCTAGCATTTTCTACAGTTTCACAATTGGGAATGATTATGTCTATGCTAGGTATTGGAGCTATAAGTTATCATTTTGAAGGTAGTGACAGTCAATTATATATCGCTGGTTTTACAGCAGCTGCTTTCCATTTAATTAACCATGCTACCTTTAAAGGTGCATTATTTATGATTACAGGTGCCATTGATCATGTGACAGGCACACGTGATGTAAAAAAATTGGGCGGTTTACTTACTATCATGCCAATTTCTTTTACTCTTACTGTAATTACAGCATTAAGTATGGCAGGTGTGCCACCATTTAATGGTTTCTTATCAAAAGAAAAATTCTTAGAGGCTATGATAGAAGCTACACACACGCCTCTATTTAGTTTAAATACTCTAGGTATTGTTTTTCCAATTTTAGCGATTGTAGGTAGTATATTTACATTTGTATATTCAATTAAATTCGTACTACATGTATTCTTTGGTAAATATCATTCTGATTTATTACCTAAGAAAGCACATGAAGCATCATTATTAATGTTAATTTCACCAGCAATTCTAGCATCGCTAGTTGTTGTTTTCGGATTATTCCCTGGACTATTAACACATTCTATAATCGAACCAGCTACTAAAGCCATAAGTGGAATATCAACCGTACATGCAGAATTCCATATGTTCCATGGTATTACTCCTGCGTTCATCTCTACTTTAACGATTTGGATTGTAGGTATTATCTTATTATTTACGTTCAATTACTGGATTCGTTTATTAAAAGCACAACCAGACAACTTAAAATTAAATTATTGGTATGATACTACTGGCAAATGGTTACCAAATCATTCCGCTTCTCTAACTAATTATTATGTTAATGGGTATGTACGTGATAGTTTAGTCTTTATTTTTGGTACATTAATTGTGTTAACACTCATCACATTAGTGAGGGTACCGTTTAGCTTTAATTTTAAAAATATAAATACAATTCACATCTATGAAATGATTATTATCATAATACTTACTATCTCAGCGTTCTTAGTTGTTACAGCAACATCTCGTTTATTTAGTATTATTATGCTTAGTGTTGTTGGCTATGCAGTATCAGTTTTATTTGTTTTCTTTAAGGCACCTGATTTAGCTTTAACACAATTTGTTGTTGAGTCTATCTCAACGGGTCTATTTCTATTATGTTTCTATCACTTGCCTAACTTAAATCGCTATAATGAAAAAACATCATTTAAATTAACGAATGCTATCATCTCTATTGGTGTTGGTTTGGTAGTGACAATATTAGGTCTTATCGCTTATGGTAATAGACATTTTTCTTCTATTGGAGAATATTACAAGGCACATGTTTATGACTTAGCACATGGTAAAAATATGGTTAACGTTATTCTCGTAGACTTCCGTGGTATGGATACCTTATTTGAATCTTCTGTATTAGGTATTGCAGGTCTTGCAGTTTACACGATGATTAAATTACGAAGTAAACGTAACAAAACAAGTGAGGTGGAAAGCAATGAATAGACAAAATAACAATTTAATGTTTCAGTATTCAGCTGTAATTATTGCTTTCTTAATTGCTCTTTTTGGTATTACTTTATTTTTAGCAGGACATTACACACCAGGTGGAGGATTTGTTGGTGGATTGCTTCTATCAACTGCTTTGACCATTATTATGATTGCATTTGATATAAAAACGATGCGTAAAATCTTTCCTTGGGATTTTAAAATCTTAATTGGTATTGGTTTATTATTCTGTGTAAGTACGCCTATAGCAAGTTGGTTTTATGGAAAAAGTTTCTTTACACATACAGAATTTAATATTCCATTACCACTTCTACACTCTGTTCATATGAATACACCAATGTTCTTCGACTTTGGCGTTATGTGTGCAGTAATTGGTACAGTAATGACTATTATTATAACGATTGGAGAGAACGAATAGTGGAAATTATTATGATTATTGTATGTGGCATACTTACATCAATCAGTGTCTATCTCGTTTTATCTAAAAGTTTAATACGTATTATTATGGGGACAACGCTGATTACACATGCATCAAATTTATTTTTAATTACTATGGGAGGATTGAAACATGGTGAAATGCCAATATATGAAAAAGATATTCATCACTATGTAGATCCAATCCCTCATGCATTAATACTTACTGCAATTGTTATTGCATTTGCAACTACTGCTTTTTTCTTAGTCTTAGCTTTTAGAACGTATAAAGAATTAGGCACAGACAACATAGAACAAATGAAAGGAGTGCCTAGTGATGATAGCAACTAATATGGTTGTTCTTACATTAGTTATACCAATCATTACCGCTATTATTCTTATCTTTTTGGGTCAACGCTACCCATTAAAGCGTGCGGTCACATTGATAGGTTTAGTTTTAACTTTGATTGTAGCGATGATTAATTTAATTAATGTTAGTAAATTTGGTCCTCTTAAAGTAGAATTAGGTTCTTGGCCAGCCCCATATGGTATTATTTTTTTATTAGATACGTTAGGGGCAATGTTGATTGTAACGAGTATTATCATTACTCTGCTCATTACGATCTATTCTTTTTCAACTGCCGGAATCGATAGAGAGCGTTACTATTTTCATTTTTCAATCGTCTTTATGTTAGTGGGTATTATTGGTGCTTTCACTACTGGAGATATTTTTAACCTTTTCGTATTCTTTGAAGTCTTTTTAATGTCATCTTATGCATTGCTTGTATTAGGTGGTACACGTATTCAACTTCAAGAAACGGTGAAATATTTACTTATTAATGTTGTAACATCGACATTTTTCGTTATTGCTGTTGCTATCTTATATTCAATCGTCGGCACTTTAAATATGGCTGACATTAGCGTAAAACTGAATGAATTATCTCATTCACATCAAGGATTATTAAGTATTGTCTTTATTTTGTTCATCTTTGTGTTTGCAACTAAAGCTGGTGTTTTTCCATTATATGTTTGGTTACCTGGATCATACTATGCGCCACCTTTTGCTATCATTGCATTCTTCGGTGCTTTATTAACTAAAGTTGGCGTCTATGCTATTTTAAGAACACTTAGTCTTTTCTTCCATAACACAATGAGTTTTTCTCACTATACTATTTTATTCTTAGCACTATTAACGATTATATTTGGATCCATTGGTGCCATTGCTTATTATGATATTAAAAAAATTATTTTATATAATATTATGATTGCAGTAGGTGTCATACTCGTTGGTGTTGCTATGATGAGTAAATTAGGAATTATGGGTGCTATATATTATACCATTCACGATATGTTAGTTAAGACTGCACTTTTCTTAATTATTGGTGTCATGTATCAAATTACCAAAACATCAAATCTTAAGTCATTCGGTGGTTTAATTAAGACATATCCTATACTTGGTTGGTCTTTCTTTATTGCAGCTTTAAGCTTGGCTGGTATTCCCCCATTTAGTGGGTTTTATGGAAAATACTTTATTGTAAAAGCCGCTTTTGAAAAAGGATTTTATATCAGTGCAATTATCGTATTACTTTCAAGTTTAATCGTACTCTATTCTGTGATTCGTATTTTCCTACATGGTTTCTTTGGTGAACCTAAGGGATATAAACTGAATAACAAAGTAAATGTAAAACAAGCAACAATCGTTTCAGTAATTGCCGTTGTCATTACTGTACTATTTGGTTTATCTGCTGATGCACTTTATCCATTTATATCAGAAGCAGCTAAATCTTTCTATGATCCTAATGTTTATATTAAAAGTGTATTAGGAGGTAGATACTAATGGCTCTTCAATTTGTGTTAAATATTATATTAGCTATTATATGGATGTTTTTAAGTGGCAGTTATACATTTAATAACTTTTTACTAGGATTTTTAATAGGAATTGGGCTTGTTTACTTATTTAAAAAAGTATTGCCTGGTAGTTTTTATTTAAAAAGAGTTTATAAAGTCATTAAATTGATTGTTGTCTTTTTTATAGAATTAATGAAAGCCAATATTGATGTATCCAAAATTGTGTTACAGCCAAGACTTAAAAATCAACCTGGTTTCTTTATTTATCACACAGATTTAAAACATGATTGGCAAATTGTTTTATTATCTAATTTAATCACTTTAACACCAGGAACTGTCGTTTTAGGTATTAGTGATGATAGAACTAAAATATACATTCACTCAATTGACTTTAGTACGAAAGAAGAAGAAATTGAAAGCATTAAATCATCACTTGAAAAAGTAGTGAGAGAGGTGGGCGAAGCTTAATGGTAAAAACAATTATTATTATTGCTTTAATTGTCGTAGTATTATCGATGCTAGCAATGTTTATTCGTATTATTAAAGGTCCCACTTTACCTGATCGCGTCCTTGCACTAGACGCTATTGGCTTACAATTGATGGCGTGTGTTGCATTATATAGTGTATTTATCGGCTCACAATACTTACTTGTAGTTATTTTACTTATTGGTATTTTAGCTTTCTTAGGTACAGCAGTATTCTCTAAATTTATAGATAAAGGTAAGGTGATTGAACGTGATAGCAAAAATCATCATTAGTTTAGCCATCATTTTCATTATCTTAGGTGCATTGATAAGTGCAATTACTGCTATTGGTATTATTCGTTTAAAAGATGTCTATTCACGCGGTCATGCTGCAGGTAAATCTGCAACATTAGGTGCTATATTTTTATTATTTGGAACGTTTTTATATTTTATGGGAACAGAAGGATACGCCAATATGCAACTGATATTCGGCATTATTTTCATTTTGATTACTGGCCCTCTTTCTAGCCATTTAATGATGAAAGCATCATATAATAATAAAACGCCTTATACTAAAGATACAAAAATTGATGAACTTAAAGATGAATTTAACAATAAGAAAATATAATTTGATAAAAATCGAGGTACTTTCTTAAAGTGCTTCGATTTTTTGTTTTGAAAAAGATAGTTTTATGTTATTATAAATCGTAATAATTACGTTTTAAAGGGGTTTTATTATGCATCGGACTATTATTGGTGGCGGTATACAAGGAACCACTATAGCAATTAAGTTACGTGAAGTAGGCATGTCCATCCAAAATCTTACAATTATCGACCCTCATGATTCTTTATGCGAACAATTTCATAAATGCACAAATAGAATTGCTATGCCTTACTTACGTTCACCTATTGTACATCATATTCATCCTGACCCATTTCATTTGAAAAAATTTGCAAAAATGAATTAGTATATTAATCCAACTTTTGGTCGTTATCAAAGATCTCAAACAGAGATGTTTATGGATCACACACATGCTCAAATACATAACTACCATCTAAATCAAAGTTATATTCAAAGTTATGTTCAACGCATTGAAAAAAATCAAAGAGGATGGAGTATTACAACAAGTCATCATTCTGTCATTCAAACTGATTGTGTTGTTTTAGCACAAGGATGTCATAATGAACCTTTTGTCCCTGCCGCATTTACTCAAGCTAAAGATGTATGTCATATATTTAGTGATCATTTTAATTCTCAATTATTTTCACAATCATCTCATGTCATTGGAAGTGGTATTTCAGCTGCTCATTTAACATTAAAGCTTTTAAAATTAGATAAGAATAAAATCGTTCATTTATGGATGAATAAAAATATAGATATTCAACATTTTGATGCTGATCCTGGTTGGCTAGGTCCAAAAAAAATGAAGGCCTTTTTAAATCATTCTTCACATGAAGAAAAACTTCAAACAGTATTAAAAGAAAGACATAAAGGTTCAATGCCTCACGAGTTATATTTACGCTTAAAGAAATATGTTCAAAATAAAAGACTTATTATACATAAAGAAGAGATTAAGGACTTAAAATCGCATCAAATTATTACTGAAAATTTAAATATCCCATATGATTACATACTTTTAGCAACTGGATTTAAGTCTTCAACTTTGCAGCAACCCATGATACAATCTCTAATTCAAAATGCTAATGCCCCCTCCTATCTTGTGGATTTCCAAACATCACACATGAATTAGAATGGTTACCTCATTTATTTGTTGCTGGTGGACTAGCTGATTTAGAACTTAGTCCATTTGCCAGAAATATCATGGGAGGTAAAGAAGCAGCTCAAAGAATTTATAGCGTATTTCAAAGAATAAATCACCATAGAGAAGTATCATAAATATAAAATACTAGCCCGTAGATGAATATTTTCTACAGGCTAGTATTTTATAATTTGTTATTTTAATGGTTTAATCCCTATTGTACCTCTCATGATACTAATTAATTTATCTTGATCACTTTTAATTTCTATATTCCATACTTGTGTCGTATGACCTTTATGAATAATAGAAGCGGTAGCAATCACGCGTCCCTCTTTTACTGAGTGAATATGATTGGCATTCATTTCTAAACCTAATGGGATAAAGTGTTTCGTATCAATTAAATGGGCAGCGCCTAATGAACAAGCTGTTTCACCTAATGCAATACTTGCACCACCATGTAGATAGCCAAAGGGTTGTTTAACCTTATCAGTGACTGGCATGGAAATTACAACTATTCCCTCATCTACTGTTTCGATTTTCATATCAAATGTTTCAAGTAAATTAGACATGTTGTCACCTCTTTTTTTCTATAATACCATTGCAGCTATTGTACCAAAAATCATCAATGGAACATTATAGAAAAGGAAGTTAGGTATACATGTATCTCTAATGTGATCATGTTGACCATCTACATTAAGACCTGCTGTGGGTCCAAGTGTTGAATCACTTGCTGGTGAACCAGAATCTCCAAGTGCAGCAGCTGTTCCTACTAAAGCAATTAATGCCATATTATCTAAACCAAGAGATGAACCTAGTGGTATAAATAAAGCTGCAATAATTGGAATCGTAGCAAAAGATGATCCAATGCCTAACGTAACAATAAGGCCAACAATATACATTGCAATAATAGTAATTAATTTATGTCCATTTGTAATCTCAGTTAAACTAGAAACTAATTTTTCAATATCACCAGTAGCATTCATGACACCGGCAAAACCGTTAGCTGATAAAATAACGACACCAATAAATGACATTATTTTTATTCCTTCTACAAATTGACTATCTAATTCATTCCATTTATAAATACCAGAAATAAAGAATATCAGCACTCCAGCTAATGCTCCAAAAATCATTGAATCCGTAAATGTTTGAACTAAGAAAGTAGCGAAAATAGCAACAATCGTAACAACTAATACATATGGCCGAATTTCTGCTATTTCTTCTCCATTATCTTTAAGTACCTCTTGCTTATATTCACGTGGTTTACGATAAACAAACAACCCAATAACTAAACCGACAATATAACCAAGTGAAGGAATTAACATTGCTTTCCAAATCATATTAAATTCGATAGGATGATGAGCTTTTTGAAATCCACTTTGTATAATTTGGTGGAAAATCTGTCCAAAGCCATAAGGTAGTAAAACATATGGCCAACATAAACCAAATCCTATAACTAAACCAATTAATCGTCTATCAATTTTCAAATCGTTAAATAGACTAAGTAATGGTGGAATTACAATTGGTATAAATGCAATATGTACTGGAATTAAGTTCTGACTCATAATACTCATTGCTAGTAATACTAAAATAATAATCACTTTTACTTTAATCCTTGATAAGCGGCTATTCTCAGTATGAATCGCACGAATAATTTTATTTACTAAATAATCTGTGATGCCACTATATGATATCAGTGCTGCAAAGCCCCCTAATAAAGCGTAACTTAATGCCACTTCCGAACCATCTACAATATTTTTACCGAATACACTAATTACTTTGTTTAAACTCATGCCAGATATTAGACCACCTACAAGTGAACTAATAAATAAACTAATGATAACATTCAGTCTTAAGAGACATAATATAATCATTAATATTACGGCAATAACTACAGCATTAAACATTATACCCACATCCTTTATCACTCTACCGAACTAAAGTGTATAATTATGTGATTAATAATATCAAGTAGTTAGGCGGTTGTCAACGCTTAATATAATAGTATTTTAAAAAAAATAAACGTCTAAGGTACCAATGTACCTCAGACATTTATCTATTTTGCCTCACAATGAATGTATATTCATTTCTAACATCCATTTTATATTGATTGTCTTAACCAATTCACAATGGTCATTATCATGCTTCCTGTCGGACCTTTAGGACCTTTATAGTTATTTTTATTAATCGTTGCAGGACCTGCAATATCAAAATGAATATGTGGCGTTTGCTCACTAAAATGCGTAACGAAAGCTGCAGCAAATAAGGCTTTACCTTGTCCATTTGTATGATTCACTAAATCAGCGACCTCTGTATTACGAATCAATTGTTGTTCAGTTTGAGTAATAGGTAATTCAAAAGCGAATTCATCAACTTCTCTAGCACTTTCTAAAATGTGTTTCATATCTTCATCTGCATTCGAACTAAATAAAGCAGCCTTATCTTCTCCTAATGCCGCTATAGCAGCACCTGTAAGAGTAGCAAAATCACATATTAAACGTGGTTGAAATTGATTTGCATAAAATACGCCATCTCCTAAAACTAAACGACCTTCAGCATCGCTATTTAAAACTTCTACTGTTTCACCACTTAAGGCAGTATATACATCATCTGGTTTCATAGCCTGTTGACTAATCATATTTTCTGCAGAGACAATGACACCTACAATATTTACTGGTAAAGATAATTTAGATACAGCATCAATCATTCCTACAACGTTAGCAGCACCACACATATCAAATTTCATTGTTTGCATACCCATTTTAGATTTGATGCTATAGCCACCAGAATCATATGTAATCCCTTTCCCAACTAATGCAATAGGTGCTTCATTTTTATCTGTTCCATGATACGTTAAAGTAATAACAACAGGAGGGTGAGTAGATCCTTTACCTACAGCATGTAGTAAACCAAAACCTTCTGATAACAATGTGTCATTATTTTTAATATCTACTGAAACAGAAGACGATTTAAAGTGATGTGCTACTTCACTTGCAAAGTATTCTGGAGTAAGTATATTGGGAGGCATATTACTAAAGTCACGTGCTATATTCACCGATTCACCAATCAAATACCCCGCTTTTATATTTTTTGTATCCTCATCACTATTAGATGATTCTATAAATAATTCCAGTTGATATGGTGTGGATTTGTTAGATTTATAGTTGTTAAATTCATAAATCGATTGTCTACTTTGTAATCCGAAAATCTCTGCAATACTTGTTTTGTCAATTTGTTTTGAATTAAATGTATCAAAAAGAACATTTGCTTCTGTCACACGCTCTTTTTTTAGATATTGAAAAAGTGTACCAAATACTTTTAAAAATGAAGCATAAGATAATGTTTTCAAATTTCCTAGTCCAACCGTAATTAAACGTTTAGGTTCATTATTTATGTATAAAATAGTCGAAGATGTTTTTCCTAATTGACTACTTACAATATGTCGATGTCGGTAATTTTCAATAGTTTGTGTAAGGTCACTATTTTTGTACGTGATCTTTCCAATTTGATTAAGATGATCGGGTACTCCTAGAATAATAATGTCGGTCATTTTATTCGAATCATAATTAAAATGTATCATATAACTCTCCTTTAAAATAAAGGAGTGAGATATTGAAATCTATTTTGTTTCACAGATTTCTGTCTCACTCCTTAATGATTAAATATTTAATTTATTAACTTAGAATTTACCTTTTTTAAATGCTAAGCCAACGCCACCCATTTTGAATACTGCACGTGTATCAATCACTTTCTTCATGAACGCAGCTTTTTTACCAGTGATGTCTCTACCAAACACATGACCTACACCATCATGTGAACCTAAAGAACAAACTGTACCACGATCAATATATTCGAAGTCAGTTGTAGCTTGGCCATTTAAGATATTTTCAATATTTTTAGCAACATGCGCACCTTGTTGCATAGCAATTTGAGCAGTTGTTGGTAATGGACGTTCCTCACCTGCTGGGATAAACGCAGAAACATCACCAATAACGAAGATATCATCATGACCATCGATTGTTAAATCTTGTTTAGTTACGATACGACCACGTTTTACACCTTCGAATGATTCTTCCATAAGTTGACTACCGCGAACTCCAGCAGCCCACACTGCAGTATTGGCTTCAAGTTGTTGTTCTTGATCATTTGTTTTAACTTTGAAACCTTTTTCATTACAAGCAACGATTGGCGTACCAATTTTAAATTCAACGCCACGTTCTTCTAAATAATTAACTACATAATTTACAAGATTTTCTGAGAACATTGGTAAAATTTTAGGCATAGCTTCAACACATGTAATTTTAACTTTATTTTGATCTACACCATATTTATTACATAATTCAGGAATTCTGTCTGTTAATTCACCTAAGAATTCAATACCTGTAAATCCAGCGCCACCTACTAAAATTGCTAAATCATTTTCATCTTTCTCTTTTGATGCGGCGTAGTTCGCAAATTTATCTTCAATATGACGAGATAATTCGCGAGCAGTATGAATATTTTCAATTTGGAACGCATGTTCTTTCATTCCGTTAATACCGAATGTTTCACTTTCAAATCCTAAAGCAACAACTAAAATATCATATTCAAAAATACCATGAGTAGTTTCTACTTTTTTAGCATTTCTATCAATTTTAGTTACTTCTGCATTAATGAAGTTGACTTTATTTTTGTCAATTACACTTTCAATTGGATAAATTAAATCTTCATAATTTAACGTACCAGCTGACGCTTCGTGTAACCAAGTTGCTTCATAATGATATTTGTTTTTGTTAACTAAAGTGATTTCTGCTTCATTTGCAGATATTTCTTTTTGTAATTTAGTAACTGCTTGTAAACCTGCATATCCTGCACCTAATACAAGTACTTTTTTACGATTTTGTGCCATTTCATTCACCTAAGCTTTCGTATTTTTTCTTAAATGTAGATAAAGGCTACAAGTTTCAGAACATGTTGAAACGTAGCATTTTTATAATACAATAGTATTGTAAAAATACTGATTGTTTCGTAAAACTTTGAACTTAACCTATTTGTTCATCCCCATTTATAGTCTTAGTCAACACTTTTATATTCCATTTTGCGAACATTTATTCACAAAAAAGACAAAATTAATCCACTTCCAATTTTATAGTTTTTATACCATATTTTCAAGCAACAACAGAACGATTATTTAAATTTATTATTACTATATTGTATTAACTTAAGAATATGAGACTTAACAATTTTCAGGATGTCCAGCTACTTTTGCTGTTCTAAAAGAACTGCCACATCCACATGATGCAATTGCATTTGGGTTGTCGATTTGGAATCCACCACCCATTAATGATTGTTTAAAATCAATTTTAGTGCCATTCAGTACGGGAGCATCATCTTTATCTACTAAGACTTTTAATCCATAATATTCTAATATTTCATCATTTGATCCTGGGGCTTCTTCTGCAGACATACCATATGTTAAACCTGTACATCCGCCACCATTCACTTTAATTTTTAAATAACCGTTTTCCATATGATTACTTTTCAACATGTCTTTTACTTCATAAGCTGCTGCTTCAGTAAGTATTACTGTTGGCATTTCTAATCACTCCTATAATAAGTTTGTAAAATCATTTTCTTCTATGTGTTTATAAATATTGTTTAACAAATCTTCAGGTGTATCCCCTTCTACGACTTCTCCATCTACCAATGCATATAACCCAGAAGAACATAAACCACAATTATTGAGACATCCATATTCTAACACATCTACTTCAGGATCACTTTCGAGTTTATCGTAAACGTAGTCTCCGCCTTTGGCCATATTCGATATACAGAATTCGACTAATGGAAACATACTTCACCTTCTTTTTAATTTAATTACATTATTATAACAAATCTCTTAATATGTTGCATTGCTATGGTTTTTAACTAATTGTATTTTGCAATAACATTTTACATTCGTTTGTCGTTATTATTAAAAACATATATAATAAAATTATATTAATCTTTCATTTATTTGTTAGGGGACAATAAATGGGAAATAAGCGTTAAAATAGGCTGAATCACTTAATATTGAACCTATACTTTATTTATACAATCTGACATTATAAAGGTCTGACATTCATAATACATAGCCAATTGATTTTAATGTAAAGGGGTAACATAATATGAAACATTTAGTTCTGCTTGGTGGAGGATATGGTAATATGCGTATTATGTCGCGCATTCTTCCAGATGTTCTTCCTCAAGAATACACATTAACTCTTATAGATCGAATGCCGTTTCATGGTTTAAAACCTGAATTCTATGCACTCGCTGCAGGCACAAAATCTGATAGTGATGTGCGAATGAATTTTCCTAATTCACATCGTGTAAATACAATTTATGGAGAAATAAGTGATATTGACTTAGATAACCAAATTGTTTCAGTAGGACAAACTAAAGTCGATTATAATGAGTTGATTATCGGACTAGGTTGTGAAGATAAATATCATAATGTTCCAGGAGCTAAAGAATACACTCATAGTATTCAAACGCTTTCTAAAGCGCGTGAAACGTTTCATAGTATTAGCGAACTACCTAAAGGAGCGCGTGTTGGAATTGTAGGAGCTGGCTTGAGTGGCATTGAATTAGCAAGTGAACTACGTGAAAGTCGCACAGATTTAGAAATTATTTTATATGATCGTGGACCTCGTATATTAAGAAATTTTCCAGAAAAATTAAGTAATTATATTGCGAAGTGGTTCCGCGAAAATAATGTAAACGTGGTTCCTAATTCATTGATTGATAAAGTTGAGCAAGGAACAATTTATAATAATGGTACACCAGAGCCTGTTGATATTGTAGTATGGACAGCAGGTATTCAACCAGTTGAAATTGTAAGGAAACTGCCTATTGATACTAATAAAAGTGGTCGCGTTATCGTTAATCAATATCATCAAGTACCGACTTATAAAAATGTTTATGTAGTTGGAGATTGCGCAGCTTTACCACATGCGCCAAGTGCTCAATTAGCAGAAGTACAGGGGGATCAAATTGCCGATGTACTAAAAAAACAATGGAATCATGAACCACTTCCTGAAAAAATGCCTGAATTAAAAGTTCAAGGTTTCTTAGGTTCTCTAGGAGAGAAAAAAGGGTTTGCCTATATTATGGATCGTACAGTTACAGGACGTTTAGCGCATATATTAAAATCAGGTGTTTTATGGCTATATAAATATCATAATGGATAAACACAACTGGGAAGCGGGACAGAATTTAATTTCAATTCATCATCTCACGCTTCCCCTCATTTTTATAAAAAATCGAATACTCCACTTTGCATTAATTATTTATAATATATTGATCTATAAAATGAGTCACTTTTTTTGACTGAATATAACCGTCAGCCACATATTCATCGTTCATTGTAATAAGCGGGTAAAACAACTCATCATTTTCAATTTGCTCAATATATTGTTGATCATGATCACTTAAATTTTCAGTTTCTTTTTGAAAATCGATATATGTATATTCGAAATGAATATTAGGATATTTTCTTTCTAATAATGGTTTTAGCCACTCATACGTATTTTTAGAAGTTGGTGCATTGACACAACTAGCACACACTACATCCGCACCGTAAACAACAACACTTACTTTTGTCATATATTAATCCCCCGTTTAGTTTTATAGATTTTTCTTTCTTTATCTATTATAATAAATTAATAATAAGTTTATGAAGTATTTTACTTGAAAGGAGACATATCTCATGCCTACTGAGAATGCAACAATGTTTGATCAAGTAGCCGAAGTTATTGAACGTTTACGTCCGTTTTTATTACGTGACGGAGGAGATTGTACATTAGTCGATGTAGAAGATGGCATCGTAAAATTACAATTACATGGTGCGTGTGGAACATGCCCAAGCTCAACTATTACATTAAAAGCAGGTATAGAACGTGCTTTACACGAAGAAGTACCCGGCGTTATAGAAGTAGAACAAGTTTTCTAACGATATAAATTAAAGACACCCTACCCTCAGTATTTAATCAGAGTAGGGTGTTTTTTTTTTTTGCTATTTAGAATTGAGTTTGATGATCGTTCATATGTTTTTCAATTTGACGATCCATGTATACCCAACCTTTCCAACCTACATGTACCACATCACTTAATACATATTTTTCATAGTCTTTATTTGACATATCATACACTTTCCCACCATGTCCAACAACAGTTTTATGTATTTTTTTATAGACAGGTTCACGTGTTGAACGGTGAATACCTAAATGATCGTACCATTTACCATTTACTGGAAGAATAACATATTGTACATCAGCACCTGCTTGATGCATTGTATCTACTAGTAAAGATAAATCCTTAAACTCTGGTGAATTCATTTTAAATTCATATTGGCGACGATTCATTGGTTTTTTATGCATTAATTTTTTCCAATATTCGTTACGGATACCATAACCATTAGAAGTAGAACGTTTTTCACCAAGTTGCACTGCTTTATTACTCATGTTTTCCCAAGAATCATTGGGTGATGTAAGTGAGTGTACATGAGCTAATGGTGATTTATCTAATGAAAAGTATGTTTTTATTGCCTCAATTTTAAGAAGTTGACTTTTTTTAAAATTAGAAATATAACGACCTTTTGGATTGCTTGGATCTTTTACTAATTCTTTTAAATATTCCTTATTAGGAACACTTCTAAATTTTAATAATCGTTTAGCATAGCGTTGTTTTAACTCTGAAGGCATATCCTTTTGTTGAAATATCTGATTGATTTGATTTGGTGTCGTACGCGCAGCTATATCCATATCATTAACGCCATGTGTACTAAACCATTGTGGTGAAATGATAAATGTCATCTTTTTACCTTTAAGTTGATCATATTGACCCGCTAATTCAATAGCATTAATTAAATCTGTATTACCGCCCGTACCAACTAAGAATACGGGCTTTGTATTTTTTCGATGATACATTGCTATCGCAGGATTAAACGGATCACGTTTATTTAACTCACTTGAACCATAAAGTGGATAATATTTATCATTACTAAATAATTGATTTTGAATGAGCGTCCCTTTAAGTACTTGATCGGTTAGTGACGTTCTATTATCAGCAAGTGTCTTATTGTTAACGAGACCAGTAAACCAACTCGCAGGCATTAATACAAAAGCTAAAAATATGATTCCACTAATAAAAATTGGTAAAAATGGTTTGAATTTCATCTTAATTCTTCTAAAGCTTCAACAATTTTATTAGGAGTTGCCCATTCATCGCGATCAAAGTCCATAATTGATACTTCAATTCCTAATCTATTTTGAATTTCTAATAATAATCCAACGGTTTGAAATGAATCAATAATTCCTTCTTCAAAAATCTCAACATCTGGGTTTTCTTTAACTACGTCATTTTCTGCTACATCAGCTAATACATCTAAAACTTGTTCTCTAAATTCCATCATTTATTTCTCCCTTTAAATTAATTTTCCTGAGAATATCAAGAATCCAAATGCTACAAAATGGAATGTGATAATAACACTTAATGCTGTAGTAAAACCATTTTGAAAGCGAGGTGGATGTTTCTTTCTCCAGCGTTCATAATATCCATATCCGATAAACATTAAACCGTGATAAATACCATAAACAATATAAAATACTTCTAATCCGTGCCATACACCCATAATAAAGAAATTTAAGAAGAAGGCAAAATTTGACATTGCAAATTGATTCTTCATTATTTTTTTACGAGACATATAGAACAATGTTCTCATATAAACACAGTCTCTAAACCAGAATGATAATGACATATGCCATCTATTCCAGAAATCTTTAATGTTACGTGCTTTAAACGGCTGTTTAAAGTTTGGTGGTGTATTAATGCCATATAGATAACTCACTGCTATTGCAAATAAACTATAACCTGCAAAGTCAAAAAATAAGTAAAAGCTATAGGCATACATATATAACCATTTATGAGTAAAACCATGTAAATGCATTAATAATGGCATAATTGCATATACATTAATTAAATGAGCAATAATATATTTATATAAGAAGCCTATCATAATCATATGAATCGCTTTAACTACCATACCTCTGTATTGTTCACCAGTTGGTATTTTTTTATCGTCTTTGACAAAACGTTTATAACGGTCGATGGGTCCTGAAGATACTGTTGGAAAGAATGAAATAAATTGAATCAATTTCCCCACTTTAATCTCTTTAATAGAACCATCTCTAATTTCCATTATAAGTTGTACACTTTTAAAAGTAACATATGAGATTCCTAAGAATCCGACAAATTCAATTAACTTATGTTCATGGAAATGTATTTGATGTCCACCTAACCATGAACTTTGTAATATTTTAACAAGTGCTAAAGGTAAAATAGATAAAATCATAACAATTAAAAATTTAATAAAAGTATTATTTTTTTGTCGTGATTTGTAATACCACATGATTAACAGCACTTGCCATATTAAATAAATTACAAAACTGATTAATTGAACACTTAAATATTTCTGTCCAAATAAATTGTATTTATCTGAAGAGAAAATAATCACAATCATAATCACTGTACTTATCCCATTGTATACATAGCTTCGCTTACCTAAAAATCCGAGTATGATGACTGGTAAAAGAACGATAAATGCGACTAAGAAGAAGGTAAACGTACCATAAGGAATCATGCGTCGATATCCTCTGCAACTTGTTTACGATCAAGTTTTCCATTTGATGTTAATGGAAGTTGTTCCATCCAAACGAATTTTCTCGGAATCATATATTCAGGTAAGCGAGATTTCAATTCGTTTTTAATGTTTCTGGTCATCTCTAAGTCATTATCCACTTTTTTAGTAGGTACAATAGCACCTACAAGATAAACAACTTTTCCATTTTTATAAATTGGCACAACAACGGTTTCTCTAACGTATTTTGAGTGTCTTAGTTGTGTTTCAATTTCTTCTAGTTCCATGCGATAGCCGTTTAATTTTATTTGAAAATCGATACGTCCTTGGATAAACCAATAACCATCTTTTTCAATAGCTTTATCACCAGTGTGATAAATGCGAACGCTATTATCAAACTTAAATACTGCTTCAGTTTTTTCTTTGTTTTTTAGATATCCTAAACTCACACTTGTTCCTTTAATAACAAGTTCACCTTCATCAGTTGTTGATAGTGTAGTATTCGGTCTTGCTACACCTACTGGAAGTGGATTATAACGTTCTAAAATCTCGGGTGTGATTTTTACACCAGTAACTGCAACTGTCGCTTCCGTTGGTCCATACGTGTTATAAACAATTGCATTTGGATATCTATCAACAAGTGCTTTAGCTGTTCTATGTGGTAAAATTTCTCCACAAAAGAAGAAATGATTTAAACTTGGATAATCTTTTTCATTAAGGTTAGGAAGTAATAAACACATTTCTATAAATGATGGTGTTGATACCCAAGCATTAATTGGTGTTTGAACAAGCATTTCATTTAATAACTTCGGTTTTTTTATCATATCTTTATCTACTAAGTTAAGTGTGCCACCAGATGTTAAACATGGATAAATTGCCATTACAGATAAATCAAATGAAAATGGCGCTTGGTTCAACCACTCCTGATGATTATCTGTTTCATTTAATGAGACCATCCATTCTGCAAATTCTATTAAACTCGCATACTCAATTTGCACACCTTTAGGCTCACCTGTAGAACCAGAAGTGAATATAGTATAAACAACATCTGTTTTAGCCATTTGACTATCAAAAACAATAGGATAATCAGAATGTTTAATATCTTCGATTGTAAGTTCTTTCCTTGGTTGATTCACACTTGAATCAGTTGTATTTAAAATAAATGTTGGATCTACTTTATTCATAATCATTTCTACACGTTCTATTGGAACTGACGTATCAATTGGGACATAGCCACATCCTGCTTTGATTGCTCCTATCATTCCAACTACCATATATGGTGACATATGACCATAGATGATTAATGGTTTATTTGTATCTTGCAAATAATGTGCTAGCTTACTAGATTCTTCTATAAGTTGACGATACGTTAACTCATCTGATTTATGTCTAATAGCTACTCGATCTGGATTTTTTTGTCCAATATCATTAATTAAATTTATAATATCTGTCATCCTTTGACTCCTTACTAGAATTCGTTATATATAAAGTTATTATGTGTATCGCCTGAACCATATATAAGATACAAAGCTATAAAAATTGCTAAGTATAGAATAGTCAGTAGATATGGTTTTGCTTTTTCATAAAAAACACTTATTTTTTTAGTTTCTTTCAATTGAATATTGCACCTCACAAACATTGCTATTTATTTTGAAGAACAATTCTACTTATTTTATATTTAGTAAAGTTATCTTACTATCAAGAAATATTATATCGCACTTTTATTTTTACACTTTATTATATAAAAATATTAATTATATATCAAATTTATTTTATATAATAATTAGTGAGTGTTAAATATGTATCTATCTTATCCGATATGTCCTTATTCTTATCTTTGATATTCTATATATTAGTACTAATGGTTACATATCACAATTACATAGAGCATAACAAAACTGTTAGATATAAAAACTTCTTATTACTCATATTATCAATTTAAGTAATAAGAAGTTATCATAGAAATTATTTTTATTAATTAGTATTACTTTCTAATTCAGCTATAGCCTCATTTAAATCTTTAAATGAATAGGTTGGCTTTGGTTGTTTAGTTTGAATTTCTTCATAAGATGTTACACCTGTTTGTACATGTACCGTATCCATCCCCACATTAATACCAGACATTATATCTGTATCATATAAATCTCCTACCATAGCCACTTCAGACTTATCGAGTTTCAAAATATCTAAAGCAATTTGCATGATGATGGTTTCTGGTTTACCGATAAATTGTGGCTGTTGTCCAGTAGATACACTAACCACACTTGTAATAGCTCCATTTCCAGGTAAGAAGCCTCTTTCTTTAGGAATTGAGACATCTGGATTCGTAGAGATAAATTTTGCGCCTTTACGTACTGCTAAAGTAGCTATTGCAAGTTTTTCATATGTGACTGCTTCATCTAAACCGATAACTACGTAATCTACATTCTCATCTTTTTTTACGGTTAAACCTGCATCGGTTAACGCTGTTCTTAAACCATTACCTCCTAGCATATACACGCTAGCTTGACTATTTTCTTCTGCAATGTAATTTGCCGTAGCTAGAGCAGAAGTAACTACTTCGTCTGGTTTAGCGTCAATCTTCATTTCTTTTAACTTTTCTGTTACTTCTTCAGGCGTCTTAGTAGAGTTATTAGTAACATATAAATGAGGAATATCGTTTTTGTTCAAATAATCGATAAATTGAGCAGCACCATCAATTTCTGCTGTACCCATATACATTGTTCCATCTAAATCGATTAAATAACCTTTATAATTTTTCATTATGAATAATCTCCTTTTCCAAAAGCGGTAATTGGCACATTTTCTTTGTCTAGAAATTGAGTAACTTCTTTAACAAATTGTCGATAATACGGTATTGAGGTGTCAAATAATGGTACAAGTGTTTCAACTTCTAATTCTGTATAATGATGTGCAAACTGTTTTCTGATTTCAACTGTATCATTAATATGGTTCTGTGTATCTTTGGAAATCACCCCTTCAAGTTCTAAAATATCAATAACATCTTTATAGTTACCAGGATCTCTCAAAATAAAAGCGTCAATAATCATATTTCCAATATCTACCGATGATTCAATTAGCATTTGCGCAATACGTTCAAATGCATAATGATTTGATTTATTTGTTTCATAATTCTTAATAAGCTGATTTAAATATTTTATTTTAAGTGCTAATTTATCTTTATCTACAAAATACATATCTGTCACCTCTTATTATTATTATCATATCATAGTTTTGCATCATGCATCATTTGTCGTTATACTAATTTCACATATTAAAAATAAAGGAGCATGACTGATATGATAGATATGTTTCTGTACGATGATGAGGAACAATCGCAAGCACAATTCGTAGGATTTGTAGGTGAACATAGTCGCTATGATTTAATGCTTATTCAGACCGATCGTCATTACGGTAAAACACTGGTATTAAATCTTCAAACTAATAAATTTGGCATCATAGGCACAGATGATATTGAAGAAGAAGGATATATTGCTCATATATTAGGTGTGTCTCAAGAAGAAAGCGAAGAAATCATTGAATATCTAAATCAAGTTATTCAATAAATGAAAGGTCAAAACAATGATATTTACAAAATATACATTGTTTTGACCTTTCATTATTTATTATTCTTTTTTTCAGTAGATTGCGTAGCTTGTATTGTTGGTTTTATTTTAACATCATGTAATTTATCCTCTACTTCATCTACACTATCTAGTTCTAATCGTTCATTATCATTAATATGTCTCACTATGAAATATGGACAACCAAAATTACAATATTCCAAAATATAATCTTGAATGGTTGAAAAACGTTTTGAAATTTCAGCTTTTTTATTTGAATCTTTATAAAATCCTTTTAAACGTAATTGATCATAACCAAAATCCCCAACTACAAAATCATATTTATCAAGTATATCTGAATATCTTGAAGCAAATAATTCTTCGTCAAAGCATTCTCTATAATCTTCAATTAATTCAAAATACTGTTGATTAACTTTAATCATAATAAGTCACCTTTAATTGTAATTATAATAAAAACTTAGATTGCCTATTTTAAAGAAAAAGAGCAATCTAAGTTTTAGCATCCATCTATTAATAAACATTGTTAATTGACTTTATGTACTCATATTATTGTTTCACAAGATAATATGACTTCATTATGCAATATCACTTAACAGAAAGTTTATTATAAATTTTTGGGTTAATATTATTTTTGTTGTAACTGTTCTTCTCCAAGACGGTGTTTTTCTTTTGCCGCTTCATTTACTTGTTCATCAGCATGATAAGAACTTCGTACCATTGGACCAGCTTCACAATGTTTAAATCCTTTTTCCATTGCAATTTTTCTTAATTTACCAAATTCTAATGGAGTATAATACTTTTCAACTTTTAAGTGTTTACGTGATGGTTGTAAATATTGACCAATTGTTAAAATATCAACATCATTTGCACGTAAGTCATCCATTGTTTCATAAATTTCTTCCAATGTTTCACCTAAACCTACCATTAAACTTGATTTAGTTGGAATATCAGGTTGTAACTCTTTAGAACGACGTAAGAATTCTAATGTTCTGTCGTAAGTCGCACGCGCACGAACTCTTGGAGTTAAACGACGTACTGTTTCAATGTTATGGTTTAAAATATCAGGTCTTGAAGCCATTAGTGTTTCAAGTGCTTCATAATCCCCACCCATATCTGACGGTAAAATTTCAATTGTCGTATATGGATTACGTTCACGTACTTTACGAACCGTTTCTGCATATACATTAGATCCTGCATCTCTTAAATCATCACGTGCAACAGCTGTGATAACAACATGTTTAAGATTCATTAGTTCTACAGACTCTGCAACACGTTCTGGTTCATTTAAATCTAGTTCATTAGGTAAGCCAGTTTTTACTGCACAGAAACGACAAGCTCTTGTACATACCGCACCTAAAATCATAAATGTAGCCGTACGTCTAGCTCCCCAACATTCATGTATATTTGGACATTTTGCTTCTTCACAAACTGTATGTAAATTTTTCTCACGCATCATTTTCTTGAGGCCGATGTAGTTTTCATTAGTGTTTAGCTTTATTTTCAACCAATCTGGTTTACGTAAAATCTCTTCATTTTTAGTAGCCATAACAACACATACCCTCCTGTTTAATCTATCTTCAACTATTATAACGAAATTTACATTAAATTAAAATGTAATAACTTATAAAATTAAGACATAACTATGAACATTTGTGTACTAAGAAGAATGATGCATATGAATTAATTTTTCTTTAAAGATATCTCTTAAAAATTCAGGCATTAAATAATCAATCGATGTTCCTTTTAATAATGGGAAATATCTTCCAAATGTATACATATCTACAGTTCCTAATATATAGGTACGGTTATCTTCTATTTCTTGTCCATCTACAAAGAAGCGATGTTCTGATTGAATAAATCCACATTTATATAATATATAACCACCAAAAATATCACCTCTAAATCCTAATCCTTGGACATGTTCATACATATATTCTTGCTTTTGACTTTTTAAGATTATCTTTTTCAATTCAGAACCTTTCAAACGTACACGAACTAAGTTGATTGGATGAGGTAACATAGTATGGATATCGTATTCAGTAAGTTGATCGCTCTCAACATTATTAACAATTAATCCAGCATTAATAATTGTACAATCTGCATTTGTAAATTCATACACACTTTCTGCAAGTAAATAAGTCGTTTTTGTAATCACATTTGTTTTACTAGATAAAGAAACTGGCTTATTAATAATCGCCTTATTCATCAAATCTTTTCCTTCTTCATCAAAATGTGTTTTAACCACTGGTAATGTGTCTACTGGATGTAATGTAGCCTCTTTAGTAACTACTTTTTTATTTTCAATCGTTAAATTCACTTCTCCAAGATAATGTCCATATTTCCCTGCTGCTGCCATAAGTACACCATTATTGACTTCACCATGATTAAAATGATGATGTGTGTGGCTTCCTAGTATCACATCTATCTCTGGGATTTCTTGACATAATTTTTCATCAAAAAAGACACCTACATGACTCATAACTATTAATACATCGTATTGTCCTTTGCGTTGTTCAATTTCGTCTTTGATGGCTTCTAATGGGTCTGTCACAATCCAATCAAGTGCTCGATAGAATGGCGTGAAAGGTGCCGTCGCTGCTACAAATAAAAAGCGTACATCTTCTATTTCTTTTATATAAGATGTGGCAATATGACGAGGTAAGTGGCCATCTTCGTCTAAAACATTAGCACATATGACTTTAAATTGTGCATCATTGTAAAGATTATTTAATGCTTCATGAGAAATAGTCATTCCTTCATTATTCCCAATTGTAGCAATATCACAATGAGCCTCATTTAAAAGTTCAACATTTTTTTTGCCCATAGTTGCTTCTGTTACTGGTGTAGATAAATCAACATGATCACCAATATCTAAATAAAGTGAAGGGTGTTGAAGTTCAGGTCGGTGTTCAGCCATGTACGTCATAATACGTGCATATTCATTAAGGTGACTATGAATGTCATTTGTATGAAAAATTGTAAGCTTCACTTAAATTCCTCCTGTTTTATTATAGAAACGATTTAATAATTAGATATACACCCATAATTAACATTACTGTGCGTAATAATAATACTACTGTTTCTGATTTAATCGAGTGATTTATTTTTACTCCAATTTGAGCGCCAATATAACTAGAAATGATTAGAATAATTGAATATGACCAAGCAACATGACCTTGAATAATATGACCAATTGAACTCATAACACTTGAAAAGAAAATCATCATCATACTTGTCCCTACTGCTACATGAGGTGGAAATCTAAATACTATAAGCATTAAAGGAGTCATCAACGCTCCACCACCAATTCCAAATAAACCTGTAAGTACACCTATAAATAATGTAGCAAAGAAGGCAAACATAGGTGGAACGCTATAATGATAAGTCATCCCTTTAGCATCGATGTATGTTTTACGATACTTTTCCTTATCGAATATTTTAAATGGTTTAATTTTATATCTAATCATCAATAAAATAGATACACAGATCATAAAAATACCAAAGTATAAATTAAACGAATTTAATGTTAAATATCTACTTAAAAATGAACCAATAAGTGAACCAGGTAATAATCCAAATAAAAATATGGATCCATTTTTAATATCTACTTGCTTTGTTTTCAAATAACCAATAGATGAAGAAAGTCCAGTTACAATAAGAATAACCGATGACGTACCAATTGCAATCTGAGTAGTGATGCCGTGTAATAGATGATGGTTCACTCCTAAATACACTAAAGTAGGTACGATAATTATACCACCACCAATACCTACTAAAGAACCTAATACTGCAGATAATAATCCAATTAAAACTAATAAAATCATTGTTAAAAACATTATAATTCGCCTCTTAGAAAAATTTTAATTGCTGAGGTGCTAAGCCTGTATACTCTATATCTAAAATATTTTGATAGGTTTTAGCATTTTGAGCTGCATGACCACCAGAATTATTATTAAAAACAACATAGACCTTTTCAGCTTTTTGTTCTAATATTTGAACTTTATTTGCTAAATCTTTTAATTCATTTTCATTATAATTATATAAATATCTAACATCTCGCCACTCTTGATCAGTCATATCTTTTTTAGTCCAACCATGCTGATTTCTACCATGATAACGCACAAAAGCGGTACTAGAAGTTATACGATTGACTAAAGGTATAGACCCATCTTTAATTTGTGGTTCATCTACGACCGCATGAATAATTTGATGTTCGGTTAAAAACATTAAAGTTTGTTCTTTAAATTGGGAATTAAACCAAGATTGATGTCTAAATTCTACACACATGGGGATATCTTCTAGCTGTTGTCGAACATACAAAATATAATTTATATTTTGAGCTGTACAATCAAACCAAGGTGGAAATTGCACAAGTACCATTGCTAATTTATGATGTGCAATCAGTGGTTCAAGCATGTGTCTAAATTGTTTAAATAGTTCAGATCGTGAATCAGCATAAGTTTTATAATCTGAGTGAAGCGTCAATGCTTGATGAATCTTAACGATAAACTGAAACTTATCTGGTGTTTCATTGATCCATTTCAATATATTACGTTCAGGTTGGATAGCATAATATGAGGCATCAAGTTCAACAACAGGAAAATGACTCGCATACGTACGTAATTTATCTGTTTGTCTTTCAAGATCTTCATATAAAGAATAATGATCTCCCCATCCAGTTAAACCGATATTAATCATTTTTATCACCAGATATATGATACCACATTCAAAATTAATATATCACTTGTTGTATACTAACTTTACATTTTCTTATTATTTTAAAATCGCTACTATAACACCCTAAGTTTGCGTTAATAACTGATTCATTTGTAAAAATAATTAATCTATTAAATCGTTCACTTTTGATTAGTAGCTAATTTGTAACTACTTGTCTTCTAATATATTGTGTTAACTGGTTTTAAACTAGATAAGGTAGAATATCGCCATCATAATTAATCATAGCTTTAAAAACAAAAGAACTAGAATGTTAAACATTCTAGTTCTTTTAACTATTAGCTTAAGCTATATCTTAAATTATCCGATTGAACCTTCCATTTCAAATTTAATAAGACGGTTCATTTCTACAGCATACTCCATTGGTAATTCTTTAGTAAATGGTTCGATGAATCCCATAACAATCATCTCTGTTGCTTCTTCTTCAGAAATCCCTCTACTCATTAGATAGAATAATTGTTCTTCAGATACTTTAGAAACTTTCGCTTCATGTTCTAATGAAATATTATCATTAAATACTTCATTATATGGAATTGTGTCTGAAGTTGATTCGTTATCTAGAATTAATGTATCGCATTCGATATTTGAACGCGCACCTTTAGCTTTGCGTCCAAAGTGAACGATACCGCGATAGATTACTTTACCACCGTTTTTAGAAATTGATTTAGATACGATAGTTGAAGATGTATTTGGGGCTTTATGAATCATTTTAGCACCTGCATCTTGAACTTGACCTTTACCCGCAAATGCGATGGATAATGTACTACCTTTCGCACCTTCACCTAATAATACACAGTTAGGGTATTTCATTGTTAACTTAGAACCTAAGTTACCGTCAACCCATTCCATATTACCATTTTCATGAACAAACGTACGTTTAGTAACTAAGTTATACACATTGTTAGCCCAGTTTTGGATAGTAGTATAACGAACATGTGCATCTTTATGAACAATAATTTCAACTACTGCTGAGTGTAATGAACTTGTAGTATATACTGGTGCAGTACAACCCTCAACATAGTTTACTGAAGCCCCTTCATCAGCAATAATTAATGTACGTTCGAATTGACCCATATTTTCTGAGTTAATTCGGAAGTACGCTTGTAATGGTGTATCTAATTTAACGTTTTTAGGTACATAGATGAATGAACCACCTGACCATACTGCTGAATTTAATGCTGCGAATTTATTATCAGCTGCTGGAACAACAGAAGCAAAGTATTCTTTAAATAAGTCTTCATTTTCACGTAAAGCACTGTCTGTATCTTTAAAGATTATCCCTTTTTCTTCTAATTCTTTTTCCATATTATGATATACAACTTCTGATTCATATTGTGCAGAAACACCAGCTAAATATTTTTGTTCTGCTTCTGGTATACCTAATTTATCAAATGTACGTTTAATTTCTTCAGGTACTTCATCCCAAGAACGTTCAGTATGCTCTGAAGGCTTAACATAATAAGTAATGTCATCAAAATTCAATTCTGATAAATCGCCACCCCATTGAGGCATTGGGATTTTATAGAATAGTTTTAAAGCTTTTAATCGGAAATTAAGCATCCATTCTGGTTCTTCTTTCATCTTAGAAATTTCTCTAACAATATTTTCTGTTAGACCACGTTCTGATCTGAAAATGGAAACATCCTCATCATGGAAACCATATTTATAATCTCCAACATCAGGTGCTTTTTTAGCCATTTCAATCACTCCTTAAATATATTTAAAACGATATACGCATCATTTATCTTTCACTACTATCTATAGTCATTGTAACAACATGAAAACTATATAAAAAGAAATATGTGTAAAATGTCACAGCACCATAGTGCTTAGAATAACATTTATTACCTATTCGTATTTTATTCTTCAGTTGTACCTTCTGCTTTACCTTCTTTTTGCACTGTACCTTTTTCTAAAGCTTTCCACGCTAACGTTGCACATTTAATACGCGCTGGGAATTGAGAAACCCCTTGTAATGCTTCTACATCTCCCATATCTTCAGTGATGTTATAATCTTCACCTAACATCATTTTAGTAAATTCTTGACTCATTTGCATTGCTTCACCTAATGAATGACCTTTAACTGCTTCAGTCATCATCGATGCACTTGACATTGAAATTGAGCAACCTTCACCTTCGAATTTCGCCTCTTGAATGATACCATCTTCGATATCAAATGTTAGTCTAATGCGATCACCACAAGTAGGATTATTCATATCTACTGTCATTGATCCATTATCTAAAACGCCTTTATTACGAGGATTCTTATAATGATCCATAATTACAGATCTATAAAGTTGATCTAAATTATTAAAACTCATATGAGAAAAACTCCTTCGTTTGTTTCAATGCTTCTACTAATTGGTCAACATCTTCTTTAGTATTATAAATATAAAAACTTGCTCTTGCAGTAGATGATACATTTAACCATTTCATTAATGGTTGCGCACAGTGATGTCCAGCTCTAACAGCGACACCTTCAGTATCTACTGCTGTAGCAACATCATGTGGATGAATATCAGCTAAATTAAAAGTGATCACACCTGCACGTCTTTCTTTAGGGGGACCATATATTTCTAATCCTTCAATTGAAGATAATTGCTCATATGCATATTCTGTTAATTCTTTTTCATGCTGATGAATGGCATCAAAGCCTATATTTTCGATATAACGAATAGCTTCAGCCAATCCAATAGCTTGAGCAATAATCGGTGTACCAGCTTCAAATTTAGTAGGTAAGTCAGCCCATGTTGCATCGTACTTACTTACAAAATCAATCATGTCCCCACCATACTCAACAGGTTCCATGTTTTGAAGTAGTTCACGTTTTCCATATAATACACCAATACCAGTCGGTCCTAACATTTTGTGACCGCTAAAGCTAAAGAAATCAACATCTAAATCTTGAACATCGATATCCATATGAGGTGCAGATTGTGCTCCATCAACACTAATAATAGCACCGTGTTCATGCGCAATCTTAGCAATTGCTTTTATATCATTAATGGTACCTAAGACATTAGACACATGAGTAATAGCTACAATCTTAGTATTGTCATTAATTGTCGATTTGACATCTTCAATTCTTAGTTCACCATCATCAGTCATAGGAATAAATTTTAAAGTAGCTTTTTTTCGTTTAGCTAGCTGTTGCCAAGGCACAATATTAGCATGATGTTCCATCTCTGTCACAACGATTTCGTCGCCTTCGTTAATATTAGCGTCTCCATAACTATGTGCAACAATATTAATTGAAGCAGTCGTACCTCTAGTAAAAATAATTTCTTCAAAATATTTAGCATTAATGAAACGTCGTACTGTCTCACGAGCACTTTCATATCCATCTGTTGCTAAAGAACCTAGAGTATGCACACCACGATGCACATTAGAATTGTAACGTTTATAATAATCATCTAATACATTTAATACTTGCACTGGTGTTTGACTTGTTGCTGTTGAATCAAGATAAGCTAATCGTTTTCCATTAATTTTTTGATTTAGTATAGGAAAGTCTTCAATAATTTCTTGTATGTTTAATGAAGTTTCGGCCACTACCTTCACGACCTTTCTTTTATTGAAAATCTCAATGATCTATTTATTTACTTTAAGTTCGATGACTTCTCGTAATTGACGTTTCACATCTTCAATTGGTAATTCACGGACAACTGGATCTAAGAAACCATGAATAACAAGACGTTCTGCTTCTTTTTGAGAAATACCACGGCTCATTAAGTAGTAAAGTTGTTCTGGGTCAACACGACCAACCGAAGCTGCATGACCTGCTTCAACATCATCTTCATCGATAAGTAGAATAGGGTTCGCATCTCCGCGAGCATGCTCTGAAAGCATTAACACACGAGATTCTTGATTTGCGATAGATTTTGTACCGCCATGCTTAATATATCCAATACCATTAAATACAGATGAAGCATTTTCACGCATTACACCATGTTTTAAGATATAACCATTTGTTTCCTTACCATATTGAACGATTTTAGATGTTAAGTTAATTTTTTGATCACCAGTACCAACAATGACTGATTTTAGTTCACTTGTTGAACGATCACCAATTAAGTTAGTAGTATTATCAATAATTTGGCTTCCCTCATTCATTAAACCTAAAGCCCAATTAATTGATGCATCTGCTGCCGTCACACCACGACGGATAATGTGACCTGTAAATCCTTTATCTAGATAGTCAACTGAACCATAAGTAATGTTTGAATTTGCTCCTGCAATCACTTCAGAAATAATATTGACTTGATTACCTTCACCACTTGCAGTTGAAAGGTAATTCTCAACATATGTTACTTCAGCACTTTCTTCCGTTACAATAATGGCATGATTAAATAAACTTGCATTCTCATTGTCATGTAATACTACATATTGAATAGGGTCTTCAACTACTACATTTTTAGGGACATATACAAATACGCCACCATTCAATAATGCTGTATGCAAAGCAGTTAATCGATGTTCATCTACTGTAACTGCATCTTTCATTAAATATTTTTCTACTAATTCACTATGATCTTGTAGCGCTTTTGATAAACCTTCAATAATAACATTATTATGATTTGCTTGTTCTGATACTTGTGTGAAAGCTAAATCATTATTATGTTGAATAATTAAATTTTTAGAATTTTCTATATCAATAATATTTTTAACTGATTCAGGAAGTTCTGATACATCATTATATGATTTACTTTCTACATGATGTTGTTTAAATGCATCGAAATCCCATTTTTTTAGTTTTGTTTTATCTGGTTTAGGCATTTCTAAAGTTTCTGTTAATTTCAAAGCTTTTTGACGTAGTTCAGTCATCCAAGAAGGTTCATTTTGTGCTTTAGAATAATCAACAAGTTGTGCTTCAGAAATATTTAAAGTTTCTGTTGTCATAATGCTTTTTCCTCCTACTTGATGAAAAATTTTAGTAACTGAATTGATATATAAACTGTTTATTTCCACATTTTAAAATCAATCAGTTCTTTTTATGAATAGTTTTTATATTATTTAATGACCTATTCAGTTGCACCAAATTCTTCTTTAACCCATTCATAACCTTCTTCTTCAAGACGTTTAGCTAATTCTGGACCGCCTGATTTTACAACTTTACCGCCATACATAACATGTACTTTATCAGGAGTAATATAGTTTAATAAACGTTGATAGTGTGTAATCATTAATGCACCGAAATCTTCACCACGCATTTCATTGATTCCTTTAGAAACGACTTTTAATGCATCAATATCTAAACCTGAGTCAATTTCATCTAAAATCGCAAATTTGGGTTCTAACATCATTAATTGTAAGATTTCATTACGTTTTTTCTCCCCACCTGAGAAACCTTCATTTAAATAACGTTGCGCCATATCTTTATCAATATCTAAGAAATCCATTTGTTTATCTAATTTTTTAATAAATTGCATTAAGTTAATTTCTTGACCTTCTTCACGTTTTGCATTAATCGCTGAACGCATAAAGTCTGCATTTGTTACACCAGTAATTTCTGATGGATATTGCATTGCTAAGAAAAGACCTGCTTTTGCTCTTTCGTCAACCTCTAATTCTAAAATATTTACGCCATCGAGTAATACTTCACCTTGAGTAACTTCATAACTTGGGTGACCCATAATTGCAGAAGATAATGTTGATTTACCTGTACCATTAGGTCCCATGATTGCGTGAACTTCACCAGTATTAATTGTTAAATTAACACCTTTTAAAATTTCTTTATCTTCAATAGACACATGTAAGTCTTTAATTTCCAATGTTGATGACATTTATATTCCCTCCATAAAATATAAAGTTTTCTTAACTAGTTTATAGTAATTTTAATTTATAGTCAAAAAGACTTCTAACACTTTAATACACTTAATTATAACGTAAATAGTCCCCAATATAAACTTATTAAAATGACAAAAAAGATTATATTTTCGTCAAAATTGTTTCGAAATCACTTCAATTTTCAAGTGCGACTGATAATCAAAAGGCATCTGTTCTCAATAGGTAACTAGATACTAACGATGATTAACTATTTAATATTTCAATGTAAGGTGAAAATTTGGTAATATTCGTATTAACTTAATAAAGAAAGAAAGGAGACCTTTATGACATTCAAATGGAAAAATATTTTAAAAGGATTTGCGATGGGGACTTCAGATTTAGTTCCAGGAATCAGTGGAGGTACCATTGCTTTACTTTTAGGGATTTATGATGATTTTATTTCATCCATTAGTGGATTGTTTTCTAAACGGTTTTGGCCAAGTCTAAAATTTTTACTTCCTATATTAATAGGAATGATTTTAGCGATTGGTGTACTTAGTAATTTAATTCATTACCTACTCGATCATCATCATGTAATAACGATGTTCTTTTTTACTGGTTTAATTATAGGCATTGTCCCTTACCTATTAAAAACTTCAGATTTTAAAAAAACATTTACAACTAAACACTATGGATTATTAATTTTAGGAATCATAGTTATAGTAGCATTAACAATATTAAATCCTAGCACACAGCAATCAAGTTTAACACTTCAATTATCTTTTAGTCTTATTATTAAATATTTTATAGCAGGTGTTTGTGCTTCTAGTGCAATGCTACTTCCAGGTATCTCTGGCTCATTTATGCTACTTGTATTCGGTGCATATGGAACAATAATGTTAGCTATTGCTAATTTAGCTAAATTTAACTTTACCGGTCTGCCTATATTAATAGTAGTTGGTTTAGGTATTTTATGTGGATTTCTATTTTCAAGCCGTATTATAAAATACTTTTTAACCCACCACTTTATTGGAACATTTGCCTTAATTACTGGTTTTGTTATTGGTTCAATTTATGCTGTATTCCCAGGAATTCCTAAATCACCAGTAGAATGGATTGTTTCGATTATTTCTTTAGTAATAGGATATATAGTAAGTTATTCATTAGGACTAATTACGTCTAACAATGATACTCAGACATAATATTCTAAAATAAACAAAAAACGCATGTGTTTAACACATGCGTTCTCTTCTAGTTAAAACGACTTATTTATCGCCTTTTAATTTATCAATAACATCATTTGCTTTATCTTTAACGTTATCAACCACTTCTTTAGCTTTACCTGAAGCTTTGTCGCCTTGACCTTCTTTTTCTAAATCTTTATTATCAGTTGCATTACCAACTGTTTCCTTAATATTACCTTTAGCTTGTTCAAATTTATCTTCTGCCATTTTAAATTCCTCCTTGTTGAACATTTCATTCTTAAATGATTTTTGTAATATTAACATACCCAATACATATCATGTATAAACATAAATTCTGTTATTTTTTTATATTTTCTGTCTAATTAAAATAATTGTTATAATAACATTGTTCAATTTACTTATCCAATTGGAGATGATAACTATGACATTTGTTAATTTTACTGCTATGACAGAAAAAGGTTTAAATAAAAAAGTCAATGCATTCTTAGAAGAACATCCATATATAGAAATTGTTAAATTTGAATATGCGATGGGTCAAGGTGGTATCGGCGTTGGAATACTATATCAAGACGATTCAAGTTTATAATATAAATGACTGCAATAAATGTATTGATATAAAATAAAAAAACGGTTCACATATTTCTTTGTGAACCGTTTTTTACTGCATTATTATTCATTATTTTGCAGGTACAACTGCACCTTTGTATTTTTCATTGATGAAATCACGAATGTCTTTAGATTGTAATACTTCAACTAAAGCTTTAATTTTTTCATCATCTTTATGATCTTTACGAACTGCAATTAGGTTTGCATAAGGGTTATTATTAGGTTTTTCAACTACAATTGAATCTTTTTGTGGACTTAAGCCTTGATCAATAGCATAGTTTGAATTAATAATAGCTGCATCTACATCTTGATTTTGATAGATTTTTGGAAGATATTCAGCTGATTGTTTGTTATTGAATTTAATATCTTTTTTGTTTTCAGTAATATCTTCAAATTTAGCGTCTTCAATTTTTACGCCTTTTTTAATTTTAATTAAGCCTTCATCAACGAAGAATTTTAAGAAACGACCTTGTTCAGCTGGGTTATTTGAAACATAAACTGTCGCACCTTTAGGAAGGTCTTTTAAACTTTTGTATTTTTTAGAATAAACAGCCATTGGCTCTAAATGAACTTTACCTGCATCTTCAATTTTGTATCCTTTTTCTTTACTTTCAGTTTTTAAATAAGGAACGTGTTGGAAGTAGTTAGCATCAAGTTCACCTTTATCTAACAACTTATTAGGTGTAGTGTAATCATTGATTGTTTTAATTTCTAAATCATAACCTTTTTTCTCAAGAAGTGGTTTTGCTTTTTCTAAGATTTCAGCATGTGGTGCTGGTGAAGCACCTACAACGATTTTTTTATCTTTTTCGTCTCCGCCTTTACCACAAGCAGCTAATACAACTGTCAGTGTAAGTACTAATACTAAACTTAAAAGTTTTTTCATTTAATCTGTCCTCTTTTCTATTATCGTTTATCAATTTTATTTGTAAGCCAATCCCCGATGAATTGGATTATAAATACAATAATTAAAATAAATACGGTTGACACTAGAATGACGTCGTTTTGGTTACGTGTAAAACCAGTTAAGTAAGCTAAGTTACCTAAACCACCTGCACCAATAACGCCGGCAATAGCAGTTGAACCAACTAAAGCGATAGCAGTTACTGTAATACCTGAAACAAGTGCTGGCATTGCTTCTGGAAGCAATACTTTTCGAACGACTGTCCAAGTATTTGCACCCATAGACCATGCTGCTTCAATAACGCCTTTATCGATTTCTTTAAATGCGATTTCAACTAGTCTTGCGTAGAACGGTGCAGCACCAATGATTAATGCTGGAAGTGCTCCCGTCGGTCCACTAATTGTACCTAATAATACACTTGTGAACGGAATTAATAACAAAATTAAAATAATAAATGGAATCGCACGGAACAAGTTAACTATAAATGAAACTACCGTATAGAAAATCTTAGCTCCAGGTGCGTCACTTTTAGCTGATAAGAAAAGCAACACGCCTAAGATTAAGCCAAAGATAAAAGCAAAAATGGTTGACACTATAGTCATATAAAGTGTTTCATAAATTGCTTGCCAAACTTCAGGCCATTGCACATTAGGCATAGTAATCATTTCATGGAAGATATCACCATATGATTTATCCATGTTTAATCACCTCCACATTTACGTGTTCTTTATGTAACTCAGTTACGAATGTATTAAATCCATCTTCACTAATATGTGGAATGTGTACAATTAAAAATCCAACTGAACCTGTACGTGTATTTTTAATATTTGCTTCCAAAATATTTAATTCAATATTCTGCGTTCGCGTAATATCAGATACAACAGGTTGTGTGGTATTATTACCGTTGAAATTCAACCTTACAATATAAGCGTCTTTGTTTAATGGTTCTAGATGTTTAATTGAATCTTCAAAATCGTCGTCTAAATCGTCTTTCACAAATCGTTTTGTCACCTCATGTTGAGGATTTTCAAATACTTCATCAACTTTACCTTGCTCAATAACACGCCCATTTTCCATCACTGCAACTTCATCACATATGCGTCTAATCACTTGCATTTCATGTGTAATAATCACAATCGTTAGATTTCTTTCTTCTTTTATTTTTAATAGTAAATCTAAAATTTCATCCGTTGTTTGTGGATCTAGCGCACTTGTAGCCTCGTCACATAATAAGACATTCGGATCATTCGCTAATGCACGAGCAATCCCAACTCTTTGTTTTTGACCACCTGATAATTCTGAAGGATAAGCTTTTTCACGACCTTTTAAACCGACCAACTCTACAAGTTCCAAAGCTCTTTGTTTTGCTTCTGCACGAGATACTCCAGCTATTTCTAGTGGGAACATAATATTACTAATGACAGTACGTGACCATAACAAATTAAAATGTTGGAAAATCATACTTACTTTTTGTCGTTTTTTTCTCAAATCTGACTTAGAAAGTTTGTTAATATTGTCTCCATCTATAATGATATCCCCTGAAGTCGGTTCTTCTAGATTATTAAACATTCGAATTAACGTACTTTTACCAGCACCAGAAAACCCAATCACTCCAAAAATTGAGCCTGATTCTATATTCAAGTCAACGTGATCTACTGCTAGTACATCTTTGTTCTTTGTGTGATAGCGTTTAACAACTTGATTTAACTCAATCACGTTAAGTGCCTCCCTTAAATTCCTTATGTAATTAAAAAATGCTTCCCCACCTAGAGAGATGAGAAAGCATTTAAAATTATCTTTCTCTCATCTTCTAAAGTATTAAACTTTATGTGAATTGGCACCATTTCTATTATAGACGGTTGCCGGGCTTCGTAGGGCACATCCCTCCACCTCTCTCGATAAGAGTTTTCGCACTATTTAATTAATTTATATCCTATCACTGTACTAATAATTCGTCAATCATTTTTTAACTTTTCTAACAAATATGGCACAGATTGAAATGCATAGATTCTATCTACCTCTTTATCCTTATCCATAATTAACAGTACAGGTACAGACATAATTTTATATTCTTCACTAAAATACTTATGGAAATTTAAATCAATTTTTTTAAGTGGTAATTGTTCGATATCATTTGCAATATCTAGCATGCGCTCTGAAATCTTACATGTTCCACACATAGGAGTATATCCAAATATTAAATGTTTATCTTTATCAAAGTGTTCTTTGATGTCTTCGATTTTAATAGAATTATTCATTCACAAGTACTAACCTTTCAGAACTTAAATTAGGTATAAGTTTTTTCTCTTTTTTTACGTTAAATCCGTATTTACTCAATACATGAGCAAGATAATTTTTGGGACAACGTGCGACTTCACAATATGTTTTATCTACATAGATATGTTCACTTTCACTTAAATAACGTTTAAACCACTTTCTAATTTTTTCGCCCTCATCATCTGAATCGGCAAGAATATAGACCTGTTTTCCATATAACGTTTCTATCATATCGTCTAGTTTGTCGATACTCATTGTACCATGTGTACAAATAATATTTACAGGTTCAGCAATGACTTGTTGCACTTTCTTCTTATCAGATTTACCTTCAACAATGATAACTTTATTTAAAATTGCCATGTTCATCCACCTTCTAAGTCGATATTAAACAATCATTTACTTTTTCACGTTATTGATGAATATAAACACAATTTACAGATAATTAATATAATTATATAAAAAACTCCTAGATTTAATATCAAGGAGTTTTAAAAAATTATTCGCCAATCATTTCAGAGTATTGTTCAGCTGATAGTAATTCATCTAATTGACTTTCGTCACTTAATTCAACTTTTACCATCCATGCTTTTTCATAAGGTGATTCATTAACAAATTCTGGACTATCTTCTAATTCGTCGTTTGTTTCAACAATTTTCCCAGAAACAGGTGCATACAATTCAGATACTGTTTTTACTGATTCAACACTACCAAATGTATCCCCTTCATTAATTTCATCATCGACATCTGGTAATTCGACAAATACGATGTCTCCTAATTCACCTTGCGCGTATTCAGTAATACCAATTGTTGCCGTATTTCCTTCAACTTTAACCCATTCATGTTCCTTAGAATATTTGAATTCGCTCGGTACTGCCACGAAAATCCCCTCCTAAAAATAATTACAATTTAATGATGCCATACCGTAAGTTTTCATTCAACTATTAATATTAAAAGTTGTGATTATACTTTCTATAACCATACATCTTTGTATTGTTCTTCATTAAAACCTAATGTAACTTTTTCACCCGAAACCGCTAGCGGACGTTTTACCAACATTCCATCTGAGGCTAAGAGTTCTAATTTTTCATCATTAGATAATTCATTTAATTTATCTTTCAAACCAAGTTCTCTATATTTCACACCATGTGTATTAAAGAATTTATTGATTTCCACTTCTGATTTAACTACTAACTCTTTGAATTCTTGCTTTGTAGGTGTGTGTTGCACAATATCTATAGACTCATAACTCACTCCATGCTCATCTAAAAATCGAGCAGCTTTTTTACAAGTTGTACATTTTGGATATTGATAAAATTTAATCATTCAGTATTATCCTCCTATTTAAACTTATTCTAAATATATCAGATTATTTAAATAAACGCTCTACTTTTTAAGCTTTATTTTTTTCTAAACATTAGTAATTAGTTATAATATATAAAACAAGCTAAAAGGAGTGTAAAGTATGAAAAATATTACTACTACTGAAGAATTTAATTCAGTTATTCAAAGTGAACAACCTGTTATTGTAAAATTTGAAGCTGGTTGGTGTCCTGATTGTAAAGCAATGGATATGTGGATTGATCCAATCGTTGACAAGTATAACGACTATAAATGGTATTCAGTAAATCGTGATGAATTAGAAGATGTAGCATCAGACAATGAAGTCATGGGTATCCCAAGTTTACTTATATTTGAAAATGGTCAAAAACATGCCCATTTACATTCTGCTAATGCAAAATCACCTGAACAAGTTGAATCATTCTTAAAAGAAACATTTAATAAATAATTAAAAAACCACACTCGTTATTTTGAGTGTGGTTTCTTTAATATTCTGAGATTAAATGTTTATTTTTACGTTTTGCTTTAGGTGGAACCTCTTCTAAATCAGTAAGATACAATAAACCTGCAATAGCTTCATCTTTAGCAATACCAAATGCTTTTCTTACTTTTGGTTCAAAGATGTACAATGGCGTTTTCCAACATGTACCAATACCTTTTTCATAGAGTAATAACATTAGATTCTGAGTGTATGCACCCATCGCAAAAAAGTTTTCGCGATTTTGTCGTTGTCGTGGGTCAGTTTTAAGTACTAAAACTAACATACCTCCTAAATTTGTCACCGCGTTATAATGATCTTCTTGTTTTTCCGGACTATTTGGAAAGGCAAAACGTGTAATATCTCTACTCATATCTCCTAATCTATCTTTAGAAACATGAATAACTCTCCACGGTTCTCTCATACCATGATTAGGAGCGTCAGTAGCTTGTTCTATGGCTTTAAATACATCTTCATCATTAATAACCATATCATGTTTAAATTTCTTTATACTTCTTCTTAAAGAAATTACTTCTTGTAATTCCACAATTATCGCTCCTCTATATTGATAACTATTATCAATTATACGCGGATATCGATGACATTTCAATGTATACTACATGTTTTCATAAAATAATAATTGTTTTTTTAGTTCTTTAACATGAATCTGTCCTGGCGCTTGAGGTTCACCTAAACAACCATATGACACTGTCCCCCCAAAAACACCTTGAGCAGTTCGGCTCACTAATCCTAAACGAGACATAGATATCCCAATAACTTGTTGAGAAATCGCTTCAGATGTGTAAGCTACTGCTTCTAATAGCGTTGCTACGTCCTGATTTTCCTTAGGCATTACTGCAATTTTTACATACTCAGGATTTAATTTTAGCATTTTATAATATGTGAATTTTAATTCTTCTAACGGTGGCGTTTCTAAAAAATTATGATATGAGACAATTATTTGCTTCTGATGACGATGTGCATTTTCTATAATACGTTTATGCGTCTCAACATCTATATTTGACTCCCATTCTATATCTATCATTTGAAATACATCTATTGAGGAAATTGTTTCAATTAACTGTAAATATTCTTTATTAGTTAACTGACCTTTTCCACCTTGAGAAAGTGTGCGATATGTCACCAATATTTTGAAATGACCCTTTATTTCATTTAGAAGTGAAAGGTTTTTCATTAAATGTTCGTGATGATGACTCTCCCATTGATCTATACGCAACTCAATGATATCTATATATGCATGATTATCATTTATACTATTTAACGTTTCATTATCTATTATATCTTGAGGTGCTATGGTTGCAGCTACCTTTACTTCTGCCATATAATCCCTTCTTTTCTTACCATTTACAATTTTATATTATTTTAAACTATTTATGTCACACTCGCCAATGTTTAAAATTCATGTTAATTTTTACAAATCATGATTTAAAACGTTTTAGTTGGGTATACAATAATTATATTCGAATTTAGGAGGTAATAATAATGGCAGTTCAATATGAAACTAAAGCAACAAACGTTGGTGGACGTAAAGGACACGTACACACAGACGATAATGCAATAAATGTAGATGTATTACCACCACAACAAGCAGATGGAAAAGCAACTAACCCTGAACAATTATTCGCAGCTGGCTATGCTTCATGTTTCAATGGTGCATATGACCTTATTTTAAAACAAAACAAAGTTCGTGGGGCAGAACCTGAGGTAACTTTAACTGTACGCTTAGAAGATGATCCAAATGCTGAAAGTCCAAAATTAAGCGTATCTATTGATGCAAAAGTTAAAAATGTATTATCTCAAGAAGATGCTGAAAAATATCTACAAGACGCTCACGAATTCTGTCCATATTCAAAAGCAACTCGTGGCAACATCGATGTAGATTTAAATGTTCAAGTTGTTGACTAATTAGTATTACGCTTTAAAATCTAAATTTTATAATTTTAAAAAATCCTGGGACGTCTCATTATGTCTCAGGATTTTTTTATGTTGATAGATAAAGGTTGAATTGAAAAGAGCTGATATCAAGTTATTTCAATAGTAGTACGGAAGTTAACGTAAAGACTTTCAATAAAAACATCTACGTTCTTGGGGCTGTATTGCTAGAGTTGAACGACGAGTTCAAATTGAATCCTATCCTGCCCATTTCCTATCTAAAAAATTAAGTTTAAAAATATCGATGTATGATAGATATTATTTTAATGTCTATATATTCTCACACTTTTTGTATAATTTTTTAAAATAAGCTATTCTATGTATATAGTTATTAATTAAAGTTTATAAAATATTTATAATTCAATTAATTTGTATAAATAGATTATTAAATGCTAATGATAATTTGAGGTGAGTATAATGTCAGAAGTTAGAATTCTTACTAACAATGATTTAAATCAATATATTACTTTAATATCAAATGATTCACATACTTATTCATGGGATAAACTTTATTTTCAACATGTGTCTCCAAATTATTTAAAACACATTCTATCTAAAGAAGAAGAGTATTGTAATATTTTGGGCAATTTTAAAAATGAAAAACTTGTGGCTGGTGTTACATTGCGACAACTCAAACAAGTAGGCACACAACATAAAGCAATGTTAGAAAATCTCTTTTTAAAAGACAAAAAAGACGAGATTACTTTGCAAAATTTAATCTGTGAAGTGATTAATTATGCAAAGTCTCGTCATATTGAAAAACTAATGACTTGTATTACGTCCAATCATATTAGTGCAAAGATTTTTTTCACTGCACTTGGTTTTGAAACTTTAGGGATTGAAAAAAACTCATTTAAAGTAGATGATACTTATTTCGATGTTCATTGGCTACTCTATGATATTAAATAGCCAGGATAATAATTTTATTTATTGACATCATCGATTGTAGGATCAACAATATCGAGAAATTCAAATTTTCCATGTGTATAAATGAATTTTAAAATACAACAATTTCCAATGATATATTGATTTGCCATATCATCACCTATCCATTTTCTTAAAAAAACCTGAATGGCTGTACCATGGCTTACCGCTAAGAATGTTTTTCCATTAGAGGACTCTAATAAATTACTTAATGTTGTGACGATACGATGTTCAACTTCACTTTTCGTTTCTCCTCCGAAAGCACGTAGTCTAGTTCCAAAAATATCGTGTTTATCCCAAACTGCATCCAATAATTGAACACTATCTCCTTCAAATAGCCCAAAACTCCATTCTTTTAATCCTTTATTACGTTGATATGCTTGATCAGGTAAAACATTTTCTAACGTATCACATGCTCGTTCCGAACTAGATGAATATGCTTCGTCAAAAGTAATATGATTATGTTTAAAGTAATGACCTGCTTGCTTCGCTTGAGATATTCCTAATTTAGTAAGTGGAGAATCACTTGCACCTTGTACTTTCCCTCTTAAATTAAACATAGTTTGTCCATGTCTCATTAAATAGAGTATTTTACTCATTACATTCACCTCAATATATTTTTTAAATAATATAGGCAACTTTCTTTTACACCACTTTATAATCCATACATAGTATACCTTAATTTTTTTATACTTAAAAATAACTAAAGGTAAAAAATTAATTACTACTCGTTTGATTCTCATTATAAGGGGTATAATGAATTATAAGTTTTATAAATAAAGGAGCGTTCATTATGAATGATCATAATCAATACAATTATGTCAATCCTAATAACCTCTCATTAGATTGGGAATGTTTTGTAATAAGTAAATCAGAAATGTTACTTGATGGAGTTCCTAGTGAACTTATTCATTCGTGGTTAGATAGAGAAATTATAGAACCTTTTTCAATTAGAGATAATGAATTAAACTTTAAAACTAAAGATATATGGAATGCGCTAAAGCAACAAAATTGGTACTATCCTAATTCAAATTAATTTATAGAGGCTAATTGCTCGATTAGCGCTTTCGATAAGTTGGTGATCAACGTAATTTGACATAACATATGCTCTAATTTCTTTATTATTGCGTTCGTTTTTGGGAAATTTATGATCATTTACAATGTAGTTTGCTAAACTTCCTAGTGGTGTATCATCATTAATAAATCCAATAACAAAATCATAAAATGTCATTTTTTCCTCCTCACATTACAACATTTCAGTATCTCCTATCATCTTATTATTTCTAAATGAGTGATGTTTATTTATATAAGCAAATCAGTAAGTTAGATTTTTATAAAAGTTGTAATGTTTTAATTGATTTTATTAAAATAATTAAAACACTTTATTTTTAATTATTCACTAAAAACATTCTATGCGGATATTAACTTTCTGTAAATGTGACGATTTTTTGAACTTTTATACTCTTCTATTTACTTTTCTGATTTCCCCTTTTAATTGATATGTTTATTAGTGTAATCATACATATTTATGACTGCCGATGAGTATATTTTAGTTTAATCGCCAGCTTTTTTCTGTGAATTTACGAAGTAATTCTTTTAATAAGAATTAAAGTTTTACCTTTCTTTTAAAGAAGTGATATGATGATAAAAAAGACATCATTGTTATAGAGGTGACACTACCTATGAATATTAATAAATTATTTTGGATTAATATTATGATTACCCTTTTATTTCTAGGTTTTAATATTACTGTCACCTATTTTCCTAAGTTAGATGATTATTTTTGGCTCATACCTGGTTTAATCATATGTGGCCTTACTATTTCATTCAGTTTAATTGCCGCTATTTTGGATAAAAACCTTATAAGCGAAATAATTTTTTTAACTAATCTAATCATTTTTTTATATTATATATATCCACTGATATATAACTTTTTTTAATTAAAATGTGGGAGGTTTACAAATGAGTACACATTTAACAATTTTACTTTGGCTGGGTATTATATTTGTTGTTGCTGCTTCAATTATATTAGGGTTATTGCTAAAATCTAAAAAAGAAGAACGTAAAGAATCATATTTAGGCTTTACAGTCATCTTTTATATTTTTGGTTTTGCTTTACTGATATATGTACTAATATTTGGTATTTTATAAATAGAGTTTAAAAGAACAAAATACAATCTTATTTTGTTCTTTTATATATATTTCTCTATAAAACAATTAAGGAGATATAAATTGAAGACTATTCAATTGAAGCGTATTATATTTGTTATTTTCATTTCATTACTATTTTTCGCGTTCCCTTCTCATACTTATGCATCTATAAGTTCCACTTCTTCATCTTCAGGAAAAGGAAATGATTTCAAATTACAACCTGGTGACATTATTCTTACAAAAGGTCCGGTATTATTTGGTTTCTTTGGACATTCAAGTATTGCTTTAGATCATGATACTGTTTTACAAATTGAAGGACCCGGCGATAAGCCTATTACTGAATCTTTCGAATCATTTAAACAGCGATTTGGCGTTAAAAAAAATGATTGGATTAAAGTATATCGTTGTGAATATCCTAATGCAGGTCAAAAAGCAGCTGATTGGGCAAAAGCTCATTATAAAAATAGTGATAAAACTTATTTAGTTACACTTAATTTAAAAAGTGAACGTTTTACATATTGTACTAAAATTATTTATCAAGCATATAAATACGGTGTAAGTAAAGATACGATAAATGATCATGGTTTACTGATTATCTCTCCATATGCTTTAGTTGATAATTTTAATAATGACTATCGCCTTAAGCTCGTAAAAAAATACTAATAGTTAAAGACTATGGCGTTACGCTATACTTTTCTATACTAAGAAATGATATTTAAAGGAACAACTTATTTTTATGAAAAACAAAAAATTACATTATCGAATTTTTTATTATATGTTTTTAACTCTTATTATTATATTATTTATTCTTTTCTTTCTTTACTTTTATAAACATTTTGATTTAAAACAAAATCAATCTTTAGATTACTATGCTAACTTTAATGATTTAAAACAACATACAACAAAAAATAAAGATTGGAAAATAATCACAAAACACCGTAAGCACAGCGATACCTTAATTACAGCGATTCATGGTGGAAGTATTGAACCTGGAACCACTGAACTCGCTCGTCGTATTTCAAATATTGGTCAATATAATTTTTATTCATTTGAAGGTCTACGTTCAGATAATAATGCTCAACTACATATTACTTCTACTGTTTTTGATGAACCTCAATTATTAGATATGCTCAACCATTCGTCAAAAACAGTATCTATTCACGGATATGCAGGCGATGAACCCATTGTTTACGTAGGTGGTCAAGATAAAAAATTGGTTCAAACATTACGTCATTCATTAACTGATCATGGATTTACAGTACAAAAAACGCCTAAAGGAATTGAGGCCCTTTCCAATAATAATATTATTAATAGAGATAAAAAAGATACAGGAGTGCAACTAGAATTGACGACTCGCCAACGAGCTTTGTTTTTTAAACATAACAACTTGGATAAAAATAATAGACGATCCCCCAAAAATTATACGAGAACATTTTATAGATTTGCCGAAGCAGTAGATCAAGGTATTAAAAAAGCTCAATAAATGTAATATCGTTTTTTTAGTTTTTTAATTAAATTAAATTGGGTATATATAAGTAATGAGTTTAGGAGGCGTTTCTATGGACGAATTAACTAACGAACAAAAATATACAGTAGCAAAATTTTATAAGCTATATATGGAACGTTCAAATAGTGGTCAAACAGAGGAAGAAGCAAATAATTTTAAAGATAGTATTACAGCTCAAGATGATTATTTTTGCGATAGAAAATATAGCGATTTCTTAGAAAATTGTAAAGTTCTTATTGATCATGGCTATCTAGATGGAAATATTATGTCTGATAGAATTGATAATATTAAAGTTACAAATAAAGCTTTTACTGAAATTGAACAAAGCTTTAATTAAAAACATCTAATTTTTTCAATTTATTCCTATTCAAGGATCTTTGCTTAAAAGTCTTAAATAAATATATTTATTTAACTATGAATATAACTTTTAAAGCCTGCACATATGTATTGAGTATGTTTCAGGCTTTTTATTTTTAATAGAGGTGAGTTTATATGAATCATTGGAAAATTAATAATATGACGAATAGAAATCTACTTATACAACAAAACGAAAATGATGTATCTATAGTTGAACCTTTAAATAATGGTTCATTTAAAATTCTATCAGAGTTTAAACTGAATACACCCTGTCTTCCTATTAATACATATGATGACCAGCTATATGTTTCAATCAATTTTAAAAATGAAGAAATTAACATTTACAATAAATCGAATGAATAACACTATTATATTAATAATTTTATTAACTAAATTGTTTTAAAAAAATAATAAAATGTTAAATAAATATTAATATTTATTATGTAATAATTATAGTAATATTTGATTGATATGTTGTAATTATGGAGGTCAGTTATGGATAACATTATATTCTATCTAGGCATTACTTTATTTTTAATCGCATGTATAGTCATTATTTTTGGTATTATTGCTATTTTTAAGAATAAAAATTACTTAAAAATGCTTGCTATGGCTATTATTATTATCTTATTAAGTATGCTTGCACTGGGTATTCATAAAGTCATTGAGAGTAATAATCCCTCTAAAAGTGACATCACTCCTGTAAAAAAAGAAAAGCCTAAAGATAATAAAACAAATAAAGAAAATAATAATAAAAAAGATAATAATTCTAAGAAAGATCATAAGGATACATCAAATGAGTCTATTCAGGACACTCCTGCCACTCAAGAAAACACACCCGCCACAGAAGAACATTCAATTCAGTCATCAGAATCACCAACTACACAACAAGAAAACCCAACTACTGAACAAAATAATGCGACTACAAATAACCAAAATTCTACACAACGACACCAAGAACCTTCAACACACCAACAAGACACATCTCAATATCAGACGAATTCAGCAAATAATGATTTAAAACAAACAAATTCTACTCAAACCCAGAATAGTCAAAATAGTACTCAATATAATCATACAAATGAATCTAATACAACAAAAAACAACACTAATAATGTAAATCAAAATAGCACATCAAATACAACTCAAAATACACAAAGCGGTAATACGAATAATAATATAAACCAAATAAACAATTAATAATAAAAAAGGTAGAGTTTTGAGGCTCTACCTTTTATTTTCGACTTCTTTTTAAAACTTATAAATATTTATTGAATATTACATTTAATATGCCATACTAAAATATGATACGACTTAAAACAAAGGGATGAGACAATGAAAAAATTAGCCTTACTAACACTTTCAAGCTTTCTAGTATTAGGTGCATGTAGTCATAGTAATGATACAGTCAAAGATGTAAACGAAAGTGCACATAAAAAAAATAATCCAAAAGCACACAAATCTAAAGGCAATTCTGAACGCGTAGATAGTAAAAAAATAAATAAAAACTAAAAATAAGGAGTAGAAGCGCTCTTACTATCCATCGCTTCTACTCTTATTTAATTATCATTCTTCGTATTGTTTAAAGTAATCTTCATCTAAATGGTTAAGATGAATATTTTCAATTTGTAGTGTAACATGTTCTAAATTATATTTTTCTTTCAACAATTCAGAAACTTTATTAACCGTTGAATATGGCCATTTAGTATATTCATCACTTAAAACAACATGAGCACTCAATGAACTATGGTTTGTAGTGATACTCCATAAATGAAATTCATGCACATCTATAACGCCTTCAACGCTTTTCATTGCATTAATAATTTCATCTGAATCATATCCATCTGGAATACTCTCCATTAACACTTTCCAAGCATTTTTAATTATTTTATATCCACCATTTAAAATGATAAGAGAAATGATGATACTAATGATTGGGTCAATAATTTCCCATCCAGTAAAATGAATAAGTACTACTGCTACGATAACGCCAATTGAATTTAATAAATCTCCGAAAAAATGCCATAATGCGCTTTGAATATTAACATTATCTTCTTTTCTTAAAGATCTATATAAAATAAGTGTTAAAATGATATTTATAATAAGACCTAATACAGCTACAAATATCATGATACCACTTGCTACCGATTCAGGATGTATGATTCTCAAAATGCCTTCATACATAATACCTAACGAAATAACAATTAATGCTAAACCATTTAAGAAAGCTACAATAATTTCTAATCTTAAAAATCCATACGTATAATGTTTCGTTGGAGGTTTACTTGCAAAATAAATAGCAAGCATAGACAACCCTAGTGCCAAAACATCACTTAACATATGGAATGAATCTGATAATAAAGCAAGTGAATTAGCATATAACCCACCTACAAACTCTACAATTGTAAAAATCAACGTAATAATCAAAGAAGACCAAAGCGTTGCTTTTGAACTACTTTGAAATTTCCTATGTTCTACATGATGAAAATATTTTGATTGATTGTTCATTACTTCTCTCCAAACAATTAAATTATAAATTATTTTCTTTAAAACTACCCTAATATATATTAAAAAAAACGTTACAAACATTAATATATCAACGTTTTAATGTTATTACAATAAATAATTGAAATTTAAAAACATTGTATATTTGAGGCAAAATGATTTATCACATAAATGTAAATATAAATTGCATTACATTTAATCACCACAGTTGATTTACCAATCATAAAAGTTCGTTATTTCTATTTTGTCTTAGACTAACTGACTTATATCTAGTGTTAGTCAAAAGTATTCATCATTCTTTAATTTATTAACATCATACTTACATTATTTTTTTCGTTACATTATTTCTATATAATATTAAGAAAGAAGCTCTTCAAAAACATGAAAAAGGAAGTTATCAAATGCTTTTATTTCCTTCAAGTATTTTTATGATTTTACTAGGAAATTTAATTATTAAAAACCCACCTAAAAAGATAAACCGCTTCTACGGATTTAGAACAAAAAAATCAATAAAAACTCAACATAACTGGGACAAAGGACAAATAGACAGTTAGCATATTTTAAATATAATGAAATGAAAGATACTTATAGTGAAGATGAGAAAATTCATGATATTATCCTTGAAATTCACAATGATAAAAATGAAATAGTTTTATACAAAAATATTGCATCTTAATTATAGGGTGCATTTTTATTGGGGCATATTTGGAGCTGTATTGGAGCAATAAAAATAAAAAGCCTGCAACCAATAAGGTTACAAGCTATGAGATGGAGGCGGCGGGATTCGAACCCGCGTCCAGAGGTCCTGATACAAATCTTTCTACGTGTGTAGTCTATTGATTCATTTCGCATATTGGTAAGCAATAGACAACCAACAATATGCTAGTTTGATTAAATTTCATCTAAACAGACTTCAAACGGCAGTGTTTAGCATATCCTATTAGGGTTGAATCGCGTTAACAGCACATAGGAAATGCTGTTAGGCGATGCAGAGCGCTATTACGCAGCTACTGCTAAATTATTGTTTGATTTGTCAGTTATATTTAACCGAATGTGTTGATGACGGAGACAACCCTCCGACACGCTTAATAAGCTCGGGGGACCCCTGTCGAATCCAAAAACGCCCCCGCAATATAATAAAATATAAGATACAGTTTAATTTAAACAACTTTACTTATCATAACAAATAGAGCCCGATTAAGCAACAATTATGCTTAATAACGGGCTTTCATTGCACGATCAACATCTCGTTTCATTGCTTTATCTTTCAATGCTTGACGTTTATCATGCAGTTTTTTACCACGAGCTATGCCTAATAAAACTTTACATTGTCCATGTTTTAAATACAATTTTAAAGGAATAATCGAATATCCAATTTCTCTTGTACGTTCGCCGAGTTTGATAATCTCTTTTTTATGCAATAACAGCTTTCTTGATCGTAATGGATCATGATTAAAACGATTTCCTTCTTCGTATGGAGCAATATGCATATTATTAATGTACATTTCTCCACGCTTCACTTGTGCATAACTATCTTTTAAGTTCGCACTACCACGTCGAATCGATTTAATTTCTGTACCTTGAAGCGCAATACCTGCTTCAATGGTATCTTCAATATTATAATCATGTCTTGCTTTACGGTTTTCAGCCAACGTACCTGGTGATTTTGTTTTTTTCTTGGCCATTACTGTATGTCACCTCTTTGCTGATTATTTTTTCTTACGACGCGCTTTTTTCTTAATATTTTTATCTTTATAAAAAGGTTTATGCTTAGTTGAGCTTTGTTTATCACGTTGACGTTGATTTTTACCCTTACGTTGTTTACGTTTTTTCTTTTTGTTTTTATGATGATTATCTTTGGATTTATCTAAAGATTTACCACGCGTTTTAGCTTGAATCGTTTTTCCACGAGCAGGACGCTGTGATTTATCATTTTTAGGTAATGGCATGCCAACAATTTGGAAATCTATCATGCGTTCATCTACGTCTACATGAGTAACTTTAACTTTTACCTCATCACCAATTCTAAACACTTTAGCATGTCGTTCACCTATCAACGCCATTTGTCTTTCATCAAATTGATAATAATCATCTGTCATATTAGAAATATGAACCATACCTTCTATCGTATTTGGTAATTCAACGAACATACCAAAATTGGCAACAGAGCTTACAATACCTTCAAATTCATCACCAATATGTTGAATCATATACTCTGCTTTCTTCAACTCATCTGTATCTCTCTCTGCTTCAATTGCGCGACGTTCACGTTGAGATGTATGTTCTGCTAATTCTGGTAATGTTTCTTCCCATTTATGCATCTCTTTATGATTCATAGAGTGATCGACAAGATACTTACGAATTAAGCGATGGACAGTTAAATCTGGATAACGACGAATCGGGGAAGTAAAATGTGTATAATATTCTGCTGACAAGCCGAAATGACCTAAATTTGTATCATCATAATGTGCTTGTTGCATCGAACGTAACATCATTGTTGAAATAACCATTTGCTCAGAACGACCTTCAACTTCTTCTTGGATAGATTGTAATGTTGAAGGATGAATATCTTCACCTGTGCCTTTAACCATAATACCAAAATTAGTAATAAAGTCGAAGAACTGGCGTAATCGATCTGATTTTGGTTGTTCATGAACACGATAAATAAATGGCACTTCTAATTTGTTAAAATGTTCAGCAACTGTTTCATTGGCTGCTAACATAAATGATTCAATTAAACGCTCTCCTTCACCACGTTCTCGCATTATTACATCTGTAGGTAGTCCTTCTTGATTGACCAACACTTTTGCTTCATTAATATCAAAATCAATTTCACCACGACGTTTACGCATACGGATAAGTCGATTAGATAAATCTTGTGCTAAATCTAACATTGGGACAATTTCACTGTATTGTTGACGCACTTCTGTATTTTTTTCGGTAATAATTTGATTTACTGCATCATATGTCATACGATAGTTTGAATGAATAACACTATCAAATATGTCATGATTCACCACTTCGCCACGCTCATTTATTTCCATACGACAACTTAACGTTAAACGATCTACTTCAGGATTTAATGAACAGATACCATTACTTAAACGGTGTGGAATCATTGGAATAACACGGTCTACTAAATATACACTCGTTGCTCTATCATAAGCTTCTTTATCTAGCGCAGAGCCTTCTTTTACGTAATAACTTACGTCTGCAATACTTACTGTCAATTCCGTATGGCCATTATCTAGACGTTTAACGCTAATTGCATCGTCTAAATCTTTAGCATCTGCACCATCTATTGTAATTGTAAGATCGTTTCTTAAATCTCTTCGTCCCTTAATTTCTTCAGGTTTTATTTCTTCAGGGACTGATTCCGCTTCTTTTAATACCTCATCAGGAAATTCAATCTCAATTCCATGCTGATAAATAATTGAAAGAATATCTACTCCTGGGTCATTTTTATGACCTAGAATAGCAGACACATGTCCTTCTGGATTATCTGTGCCATCAGCATATTTTGTGATTTGGACAAGTACTTTATGACCATCTACGGCTCCAAGACTCTGTCCTTTAGGTATAAATATATCTTGCATAATACGTTTATCGTCAGGAATGACAAAACCAAAATGTTTTGCTTCACTATACGTACCTACCACTTGTGTGACAGAGTGTTTTTCTATAGATTTTACTTCACCTTCAACTTTTCCACGATGTTCTCCTCTGGATTTTTGTAATTCAACTATTACTGTATCTCCATCTAAAGCACGATTAATCTTTGTTGGTGGAATAAAAATATCTTCAAGTTCTTCGTTTTCTGGGCGTAAAAAAGCAAAGCCTTTTTTATTTTGACTTAAAGTACCTCTTATTAATTTTGAACTTAAATTCTTATTTGATACTTTACGTTGATAGCGATCTGTCTTTGTTCGCTCTACCAATCCTGCTTGTTCAAGTTCAACGAGCACCTTTATTAATTCTCTAAATGAGTCGGCACTACTAAGACCTAAAGCATCTTGAAAGTCTGATACAGACATCGGTTCATAATCAGGTTGTTTTACAATTTCTTCAATGGATTGCTTTAAATTCATCATGCCCCTCCTTTCTTTAATCAATTATTTTTATGATTTATTCAGACCAGTCTAATCCTTCTAAAAACGCATATACATCTTCAAACACTTGCTCTTTTTCTTTATCAATTGTAATGACATGTCCTGAATTTGCATACCATTTAATTTGTTTTTCATCTGAATCTACATTTTCGTATATATAATTTGCTGACTGAGGATCAATCATTTCATCTTTTTCAGCTTGAACTACTAAAATGGGATCTAAGACTTCATCTACATCATTACGCACACGACTTAAAGTATCACTAAGTTCTTTGAGTGTTTCAGTAGGATGAAAATCTTCCATTTCTTTATCAATCGTTGCTTGATCTTTACCTTCGTATTTTTTAAAATTACGTGCATATTCTAAAAAACCTTCATAGATTGTACCTTCTGTTTTTACTTCGGCAGGTGCACACATTGTTATGATACCTTTTACAGGACGGTTTAAACTTAACTTCAATGCAAATACGCCGCCTAATGACAATCCAGCTACCGCTATGTCTTCATAACCTTGTTCTACAAGATAATCATAGCCATCAAGTACATCTTTAAACCACACATATGGACTAGACTTTAATATTTCTTCTGGCGGTGCAGCATGACCTTCATACTGTGGCGCATAAGAAGTATAACCTTTTTTTTGTAAAAATCTACCAAGTTGTCTTACATCTGAGGAATTACCTGTGAATCCATGTAGGAGTAAGACTGCTCTTTTACCTTCTTGGAAAAAGAAAGGTTGAGGTAACTTAATTTGCATTTTTTATCCCTCTCTAACAAAAATTATAATATGATTACTTTTTTTATTTTGTACTAATAGACTGCATTCATTATATAATCAATCTATTTTATTCCCTGAATAGCTTAAAAATATGCATTGATGATTATATTAAAATAATGATTTCTTTATAAAATGTGTTAACTCTATTATAAATAAAAAAGCCCGACATTGATATCGTCGGACCTTATAAACCAAAATAACTTATTCCAATCATTATTAAAAAGAAAATGATGGCTAACACAATTGTTAATCTATGCAAGAATAAATCGACGCCACGTTGTTTTTGCTTACCAAATAACTGTTCAGCGCCCCCGCTAATCGCACCCGAAAGTCCATTACTTTTACTTTCTTGGAGTAATACAACAGTAATTAATGCAATACAATCAATAATTAATAAGACCATAAATAATGTATGCATGAAAATTGTCCTCCGTTCATTATATACGTTCCGAATTATAACATATTCTTAATATAGTTATCAAATACTATCGATTAAATGTACTTTTACGTACAATTGAAATAATTAACATATATATGGCTAATATTGCTGAACCAATCACGACGATTAAAATAGGTAAAATAAATAAAACCGATTTTGTTTCAATAATAGCATTTAACACCATTGTTAAGTTGACAAGTGTAAATAATACATTTGATACATATACGGCAAACATAAACCACCAAAGATATTTATGTCGATTCCATAAAGCAATCACTCCAGCTAAATATGCAAGAATATACATAATACCTGTATATCTAAAACTATTTAAAATATTATCTACTGCACTGCTTGACGCTTTTTGATGTGCTAGTGTTAACAGTGTTTTAGCAGTGCGAGCATCTAAAGCAATAAAATTATGGATAATTAATAATATACAAAATACAAGCGAACTATATCCAATCAATTGACCAGTAATACGTTCTCTTTTATTTGACTGATTAAGTTGTTGATCCATCTTCAATTCTCCTTCTTTCAATTACAAGATTATTATATCAGTTTCATCAATGAAGTTAAATCTTACACTTCTATACTATTATTTAAAGTTTTATATTAAAAAAAGCCTGTCATAGTCTCAACTCTATGACAGGCAAACGCGTGAACTCTATTGATTTTAGTATAGTGCTAAAATTATTTATCTAAATTGTAGAAAGATTTAATTCCGTCAAATTTTGCTGTTTCAAATAATTCATCTTCAATACGTAGTAATTGATTATATTTCGCAATACGATCTGTTCTTGATAATGAACCAGTTTTAATTTGACCAGCATTTGTTGCTACGGCGATATCAGCAATTGTTGTATCTTCAGTTTCACCAGAACGGTGAGATACTACTGCAGTGTAACCAGCTTTTTGAGCCATTTCAATAGCATCAAATGTTTCAGTTAATGTACCAATTTGGTTTACTTTGATTAAGATTGAGTTACCAATACCTTGTTCAATACCTCTAGAAAGAATTTCAGTATTAGTTACGAATAAATCGTCACCTACTAATTGAACTTTATCCCCGATACGATCAGTTAATTGTTTCCAACCGTCCCAGTCATTTTCATCCATACCATCTTCAATTGTAATGATTGGATATTTACTAATTAATTCTTCTAAGTAGTCAACTTGTTCAGCTGCGCTACGTTTCGCACCATGTTCACCTTCGAATTTAGTGTAGTCATATACATCATTTTCATAGAATTCAGATGAAGCACAGTCAAATCCTAAGAATACATCTTCACCTGGTTTGTAACCAGCTTTTTCAATCGCTTTAATGATTGTTTCAACTGCATCTTCAGTACCGTCAAATCTTGGAGCGAAACCACCTTCGTCACCTACAGCAGTTTCTAATCCACGTTCACTTAAAATTGATTTTAAGTTATGGAAAATTTCAGCACCCCAACGTAATGCTTCTTTAAATGATTCAGCACCAGTTGGTAAAATCATGAATTCTTGGAATGCAATTGGTGCATCTGAGTGAGAACCACCGTTAACAATATTCATCATTGGGACTGGTAATTGTTTACCGTTAAATCCACCGAAATATTTGTATAATGGTTGACCTAATAAGTCAGCTGCTGCGCGTGCAACGGCAATAGATACACCTAAAATAGCGTTTGCACCTAATTTACCTTTGTTAGGTGTTCCGTCTAATTGAATCATCATTTTATCAATTGATACTTGATCTAAAACTGAAAATTCACCTTCAACGATTTCTGGAGCGATAATTTCGTTTACATTTTCAACAGCTTTTGTAACGCCTTTACCGCTATAACGTGATTTATCTCCATCACGTAATTCAACTGCTTCGTGTTCACCAGTAGAAGCACCTGAAGGTACTAAAGCACGACCAAAAGCACCACTTTCAGTTAATACTTCAACTTCAACTGTTGGGTTACCACGTGAGTCTAATACTTCGCGAGCATAAACATCTGTAATAATTGGCATAATAAATAATCTCCTTTAAATTTAGATTCCTTAATTATTATAACTATTTTTTGTTATTTAATAAAATATTTATACTAAGATGACTTAATATTAAAGAATAATATTAAATCATCTTATCATTTACAGTTTTACTAATGCTTAATTAAAGATTCACCTGTCATGTCTGACGGTTGTTCAACATTTAATAAGTCTAGTAATGTAGGTGCTAAGTCACCTAAACGACCAGTTTCACGTAATGTTACATCTTCTTTAGTAACAATTACCGGAACTGGGTTTGTAGTATGAGTAGTCATAGGTTGATCATCATCAGTTAAAACTTGATCTGAGTTACCATGGTCAGCTGTAATAATTGCATAGCCATTCATATCTAAAATTTTATCAACCACTTCACCTAAACATTCATCTACTGCTTCAATTGCTTTGATAGTTGGTTCAAGCATACCACTATGACCTACCATGTCAGGGTTAGCAAAGTTTAAAATAATTAAATCTAAATCACCTTTGTCTAACTCTTCTAACAATGTATCTTTAACTTCGTATGCACTCATTTCAGGTTTTAAATCATACGTAGCAACTTTAGGTGAATCGATTAAGCGACGACGTTCACCTTCAAATTCTTCATTACGTCCCCCACTCATGAAATAAGTAACATGTGGGTATTTTTCAGTTTCTGCAATACGTAATTGTTTTAAATTATTATTTTGAGCAACTTCACCAATTGTATTCGTTAAATCAACTTTTTCAAATACGACTTCTGCATCAACATTATCATTGTATTTAGTAAACGTTGCATAGAATAAATCATTTACACGCTCAACTTTAAAGCCGTCAAATGCTTTATTTGTAAATATTTCAGATAATTGTGCTGCTCTATCAGGACGGAAATTGAAGAAGATAACAGCATCACCATCTTGAACACCTTCATTTTGTCCTTCAACTATGAAAGGTTCAACAAATTCATCTGTAACATCATTTGCATAATTCGCTTCTACACCTTCTTTAGCGTTCGCATAAGAAGGTCCTTCGAAATTGCGAATAGCATTATAAGCTTTTTCTTCACGATCCCAACGTTTATCACGGTCCATTGCGTAATAACGACCTGAAATTGATGCGAATTGACCTACACCAAGTTCTTTGAATTTAGCTTCTGTTTCTTCAATATATTTAATTGCTGATTTTTGATCTACATCACGACCATCTAAAAATGCATGTACATACACTTTATCTAAACCTTTTTGTTTAGCAAGTTCTAATAATGCAAATAAATGTTTGTAATGACTGTGAACACCGCCATCTGAAAGTAAACCAAATACATGTAATGCTGAATCGTGATCTTTAACGTGTTGAGCTGCTTTACCTAACACTTCATTTTCGTAGAAATCACCATCTTCAATGGATTTATTAATACGAGTTAAACTTTGATAGACAATACGGCCTGCACCTATATTCATATGACCTACTTCAGAGTTACCCATTTGACCTTCAGGAAGACCAACATCTAAACCACTTGCTTCAATTTGAGTCGTAGGATATTTGTTGTAATAACGATCAAAATTTGGTTTATGCGCTTGTTTTACTGCATTACCATGTTCACTTTCACGGTTAGCAAAACCGTCTAAAATAATTAATGCTGTTGGTTGTTTAGCCATAATTATTTAGCACCTTCTAACAATTGTACAAAATCATCTACTTTAAGTGATGCGCCACCAACTAATGCACCATCGATATCTGATTGAGCCATATATTCTTTAACATTATTTGGTTTCACACTACCACCATATTGAATACGAGTCGCATCAGCTACATCTTGACTAGACACGTCTGCTACTGTTTTACGTACTTGTGCACACATTTCATTTGCATCTTCTGAAGTAGCTGATTTACCAGTACCGATTGCCCAAATTGGTTCATAAGCAATAACAACTTCTTTAAGTTGATCTTCTGACAAGCCTTTTATTGCTTCTTTTACTTGGTTGCTTACTACTTCGTTAGCTTTGCCATTTTCTCTTTCTTCATCTGTTTCACCAACACAAATAATTGGTGTCATTCCATGATTAAATACTGCATGTGCTTTTTTATTTACATCTTCATCTGTTTCATGGAATAATTCACGACGTTCTGAATGTCCAATAACGACATATTTAACACCTAAATCAGTTAATGCTACTGGAGAAGTTTCTCCTGTATATGCACCATTATCTTCAAAATAAGTGTTTTGAGCACCAATTTTTAATCCTTTTGCTTTGCCATCATTCACTAGAGAGATTAATGCATCTAATTGAATTGTTGGCGCACAAATTACTGATTCAACTTCCTTTTCATCAGGTAATGTAGGTAAATTGTTTACAAAGTCTTTAGCTTCTTGAACTGTTTTATTCATTTTCCAGTTACCAGCTATGATTGGTTTTCTCATTATTGACACTCCTATTATTAATAAATTTAAACTTAATTATAAATATTTACGTTCTTTTATTGTTTTCCCATGAAAATCATAAAAGAAACATTTTTATTATTCAAATAAATATTATTTATCGTTAATTGCTTTGATACCAGGTAATTCTTTACCTTCAAGGTATTCTAATGAAGCACCGCCACCAGTTGAAATATGAGTGAAATCATCTTCAAATCCTAGTGAAATTGCAGCCGCTGCTGAATCACCGCCGCCGATAATTGTGATTGCATCTTCTAAGTTAGCAATTGCTTTACATACACCGATTGTACCTTTAGCAAAATTACTAAATTCAAATACACCCATAGGTCCGTTCCATACTACTGTGTGAGCACCTTGTAATTCTTTAGTAAATAACTCGATTGTTTTTGGTCCAATATCCATTGCTTCTTGATCATTTGGAATTTCATCAATAGACACTTCAGTGATTTTAGCATCATTTGAAAATTCTTTAGCTACTTTACAATCAACAGGTAATACAATTTGATCGCCATTTTTTTCTAAAAGTTCTTTAGCAAAGTCAATTTTATCTTCTTCTAATAAAGATAGACCAATTTCTTTACCTTGTGCTTTTAAAAATGTATATGCCATACCGCCACCAATAATGATTTTATCAGCGATATTCACTAAATTTTTAATAACACCAATTTTGTCAGATACTTTAGCACCACCTAAAATAGCCACAACTGGTTTATGTGGATCATTTACCACACCACCGATAAATTTAATTTCTTTTTCCATTAGGTAGCCTGCAGCTGTTTCTAGATGAGTAGAAATACCAACATTTGAAGCATGTTCACGGTGTGCAGTACCAAATGCATCATTTACAAACACATCACCTAATGATGCCCAATACTTACCTAATTCAGGATCATTTTTAGATTCTTTTTTACCATCTAAATCTTCAAAACGAGTATTTTCAACTAATAATACATCGCCTTCATTTAAATTTTTAATTGCAGATTCTAATTTTTCACCGCGTGTTTCTGGAATAAACACAACTTCTTTGCCTAATTTTTCAGTTAATGAATCCGCTACTGGTTTTAAAGTTAACTCTTTTTTATCACTTTCTTCTTTAACTTTACCTAAATGAGAGAATAATACTAATTTACCGCCTTGTTCTAAAATATATTTAATTGTTGGTAAAGCTTGAACAATACGGTTATCATTTGTAATTTCACCGTTTTTTAAAGGTACATTAAAATCAGCACGTTCAAGTACAACTTTCCCTTTTAAGTCTAAATCAGAAACAATTTTTTTTGCCATTATAATTTCCTCCTTTAAATAGGAATTATTAATATAAAAATAAGCGGAGAAGCGTTAGTGCTCCCCGCTTACTCATAAGCTAACTTAATTCAACATTTTATATAAGTGTACTGAGCACAAGTTTTTATTAAACTAGGCTACGAAATTATTTAGTTAATTCAGCTAAATATTCTAAAGTACGTACTAATTGAGAAGTATAAGACATTTCGTTGTCATACCAAGCAGCTACTTTAACTAATTGTTTGTCGCCAACTGAGATGACACGAGTTTGAGTTGCATCGAATAATGAACCAAAGTTCATACCAACAATATCTGATGATACGATTTCATCTTCAGTGTAACCGAATGATTCGTCAGCAGCATTTTTCATTGCTTTGTTAACATCTTCAACTGTTACTTCTTTTTCTAATACAACTGTTACTTCAGTTAATGAACCAGTAGCTACTGGTACACGTTGTGCTCCACCATCTAATTTACCATCGATTTCAGGAATTACTTTACCGATAGCTTTAGCTGCACCTGTTGAGTTAGGTACGATGTTTTGTGCTGCTGCACGTGCACGACGTTTGTCACCTTTTTTGTGTGGACCATCTTGAGTCATTTGGTCGCCAGTGTAAGCGTGAATAGTTGTCATTAAACCTTCAACAATACCAAATTCGTCATTTAAAACTTTAGCAACTGGTGCTAATGAGTTTGTAGTACATGAAGCACCTGATACTACTGTTTCAGATCCGTCTAAATCTTTGTGGTTTGTGTTAAATACGATAGTTTTAACATCACCTTTAGCTGGAGCAGAAATTAATACTTTTTTAGCTCCTGCATTAATGTGTGCTTCAGCTTTTTCTTTTTCTGTATAGAAACCAGTACATTCTAATACTACGTCGATATCTAAATCGCCCCATGGTAATTTACTTGCATCTGGTTCTTCAAAAGATTTAACTTCTTTATCATTTACACGGAAACCACCTTCAACAACTTCTACGTCTCCGTTAAAGCGACCTTGCATAGTGTCATATTTTAATAAATGAGCTAACATTTCGTCGTCTGTTAAGTCGTTTACTGCAACTACTTCAATACCTTCTACGTCTTGAATTCTTCTGAATGCTAAACGACCAATTCTACCAAAACCATTAATTGCTACTTTTACTGCCATTATAATGGCCTCCTTTAAAATGATATTTAAAAAGTTAAATAACTTTTTATTCCTTATTTAGTATTACTTTAGCTGCTGCTTCATCAGTAATTAATATTGTATTTTTGGGAGCAATACTGAGATATGCTTTGATAGCTTCTCCCTTAGACATGCCGCCAGCAACAGCATATATAAATTCTTTGCTTTCTAAATCTTCAAGTTGTAATCCAATAGTTTTTACTTTTTGAACTACATGACCTTGAGCGTCAAAATAATATCCGAAAGCTTCTCCGACGGCTTGATGATGTTGAAGTCTTTCAATCACCTCATCAGATGATTGTCTACGATGCGCCATCTTCAGCGCATCACCAATACCGTGTATTGTTATATTTGCTTGTTTAATCTTTTCTAATGTGTGCACAACTGATGGTTCCATCAGTAATGTATTATATGTTGATTCGCTTACATTATCTGGTACATATAGGGTAGTATAATACCCACCACTTTGTTGTGCCATACTTGCTGCAATTGTATTTGCTTGATAAACCATATTTTCACCAAGACCACCACGTGCCGGAACAAAAAACACATTAAATGGTAATAAATGCATTGCTCGGCTAACATTAGCCATTGTTGATCCGCCTGTAACTGACACAATTGCATCTTCATACAATATATCTTCTAGTAAATGACCTGCTTGTCTACCCATCTCAGACTTAACTTCTTCATGCATGTCAGCATTTCCAGGTATGACATATACTTCTTTAACTCCAAAGTTGGACTTAATATGTTTAGCATAATGATTATCATCTTTATACACTTTAAAGTAATCACTTAATTGATTAAGTACTTTTGTACCTTCCTCGGTGATTTCCATACCAGTTGATTTTACTTGTATAAGATTTTGCTTTTTTAATATGTCTGTTTCTGTTCTTAAGACTCTTTCTGTAATATCCATATGTTCGCTTAAACTTCTACGCCCAACAGGTTCATTATTTGAAATTGTCGTTAAGATAGAGAAACGTCGATACATTTTATCAACTAAGTCAGGAACCAACTTTTGTTGTAGTTTAATCAGGTCTTTCACTACTACCTTCCTCCTATTTTTCTCAAAAGGTAATCGAGAGTTAGAGGGGGTTTGACTTTTTTTGTCCCAGGTGGGACAAAATTCAACCTCTTTACAATTGCAATACTACTATTGTCGTTATAAAAAAGCAAGCGAAAACCCTTATTATTTTAAATAATCTGTTAAATATTTAAAATAGGGTATAGTAAATGCAATAGAGTTAACTTTATAGGTTTTTCAAAAATGATGAATTATAATTGAAAATTAACTAGATAGGAGGAATCACTTTGAAATATAAAGACAATAAGGATGTAGAAGTTTTAGATCCTTCTGATAATAGATATAAAGATGATGACTATTTTAAAAGAGAACAAGAATATCGAGATATGTCTGAACATCACAATACAATACGATATCACTATGGTTGTGGTTGTCCTTTTGGTTGTTTCTCTTCCATTTTTATATCGATTGTTCTTTCAATTATCTTAACGTTCTTGCTCAACTGGATATTTTAAAAAAACCTAGAGATACACACATGGTAAAATGTGTATATACCTAGGTCTTTTTTTATTCTTCGTTTGAAGATCTCTGAGATTGTTGGGTATTACTTTTTGATTCTGAATTTGTTGAACTAGATGATTGTGTTTTAGGCTCGGCAGTAGATGGTTGCGTCGTTGATTTTTGTGTTTGTGATGATTGATTTGTATTAGCTCGTTCTTGTGTAGTAGTTGTGTCATTGTTACTTGAATTATGTTGTGATGTTTCAGTTGAAGCATTAGAACGAGAAGATCGACTTGACTGAGTGCTTTCAGTTGATTTATTTGTTTCTTCTTGCGTTGCTTTTTCTTGAGTTTGTGAGTTTTCTTTTTGTTGAGTACTTTGAATTTGATTTGTACTAGGTTGTTTTGTAGGTGTTTCTTTAGAAGATTGTTGTGTTTGTGCTGTTTTACCTTGATTAGTAGGTTGTACTCTTATTGAATTACTTTGCTTATTAGAATAGTTATCAGTGACATTTGGATTTTTTACGTTATCTAATTTATTTTCCTTACTATTATTTGTATTGTTTTCACTTGTTGTATTTTCTTGCGTACTTTCTTCGTTCTTTTTATCACTTTCAGTATCTTTATCTTTCTTATGTTTATGTTCTTCCGTTGATTGATTATTTAAACGTTCATTGACTCTGTTTGAATTATCTACAAAAGCAAAAACTGCAAACACTAATCCACCAAGTAATAGAAGCACAATAAGTGTACTAATTATTTTAGAAATACCACTCATTTTTTTCTTTTCATGTGCTTCATAGTCTTTAAGATTTCTATTTTTTTTTGACATGGACTCCCTCACTTCTTAATTATCTATTCATCCTTTAATATAGCAATCTATTTTACGTTATTTCCTTTTAAAAAAATAAAAAAACACTTAAGTACATATATAAATGAAATACTCATTCAATTATATATGATAACATCATATATAAATAACTACACTATCAATATAAAGTAAATTTTGGAGTGACAAAATGAAAAAAGATACTTTTAACACATTATTTAAAAATCCTTCAAGCAATAAAATTAAATCTATGATGTTAAGTAATGATGATTTTGATGAAAGTAAAAATTCAAAATTTGATATATTTATTGGCATTTTAGTTCCTATAATCATATTATTCTTAATCTTATTTATAAAGTAATATAATAGAAACTTGAAAGAGAATAGAAAGAAATTAAAATGACTTTTGTTTTGTATATTATTATATTAAAGGTGTAAACATACTTTTTAAATATTCTACTATTCTCTATGGCAAAGCTATACTTATATTATAGCTAAATTTAGGTAAATTTAATGACCGTATTTTCTAAAGTTAATGACATATTATTGAATAAATCTTGAATGCTTTTTGAGCATCTTTCTCTACATTGTCATTAAAAAAATTTATTTTCTTTATAAAAAATGAGGTGTTAGTAAATGAAACAATTTTTAATTACTGGTGGAACTGGAATGGTAGGTAGTCACTTAGTAAATGAAATTAAAAAAAGAGAGGCTCATATTACAATTTTAACTCGTAGTGATAAACAAAGTGATGAGCCTAAGATTACGTATGTTAACTGGTCTAAAAAAGGATGGGAAAATCAAGTGCCAGATATTGATGTAGTTATTAATTTAGCAGGCGCTACATTAAATAAACGTTGGACACCCTCTTACAAACAAATGATTATGACAAGTCGTATTCAATCGACTGAATCTTTAGTTCATTTATTTGAGCAACGTCAACATAAACCTGAAGTGCTTTTTAATGCAAGCGCTATGGGTTATTATCCTCCAAGTTTATATCGAACTTATACAGAACAATATCAAACACTTCCTTTTGATTTCCTGTCAGATGTCGTTTATCAATGGGAACGATTTGCTCGTCGTTTCGAAAATTTTGGTACACGTGTTGTATTAGGAAGATTTAGTATGATTTTGTCTTCTGAAGGTGGCGCACTTCAAACGATGAAACTACCATATAAATTCTACGTAGGCGGTAAATTAGGTTCTGGACATCAATGGTATTCTTGGATTCACATAGATGACTTAGTGCGTGCGATTTTATTTACAATTGACGAATCAAATGCAAAAGGTCCATTTAATATGGCTTCTCCAATTCCTGAACGTCAAAATTTATTTGGTTATACGCTTGGACGTACGATGCATAAACCACATGAAACGTGGGTGCCATCATTAATTATGCGTGCTGTACTAGGAGAAATGTCGACAGTAGTTCTCGATACTCAAAAAGTCTTACCTAATAAATTAGAAGCATTAGGGTTTAATTTTAGGTATAATAATTTAAAAGTTGCACTTGAAGACTTAATTAACGAATAGTAATTGGAGATTTAGTGATGAATGACAACAAGTTAACGTATATCTTACTACTTATCGCTAGTATATTTTTAATTTTAAATGGTGTCTTTGCTTTCGAAAAGAGTATCATTATGGTACTTTTATCTTTTTTCTTTATTATTATAGGATTATTATTAGGGTTTGTAGCTATACAATATTTATTAAAAACTAAAAAACCATAAAAAAGGAAGAGCATCAATGGACTGACCCCAATTAGTGGGAATTATATAA
>NZ_KV826316.1:0-26821 GCF_001835895.1 Staphylococcus sp. HMSC034C12
TCACTTATCCAGATACTTTATGTCCCAGCCTCTTAAAATGAAGATATTTGATAGGTTAAGTTCTAAGTCTTACTTTCATGTAGAAAGTTAAACTGTAAATTAATTTCTAATAATATAATCAAATGCACTCAATGCTGCGTTAGCACCTGAACCCATTGATATAATAATTTGTTTATATTTTTGATCAGTAACGTCACCAGCAGCAAAAATACCAGGAATGTTTGTGTTATTTTCACGACCCACAACGACTTCTCCACGGCTATTTAACTCTACTGCGTCACCAATCCATTTTGTATTTGGCACAAGGCCAATTTGTACAAAGATACCATCTAAGCTTAATTCTTTCATTTCACCAGATGACATATCTTCATAGCTTAAACCAGTAACATGATCTTCACCTAGAACTTCGGCAGTTCTAGCATTTGTGTGAATATCAACATTAGGGAAAGAACGTAAACGTTCTTGTAACACTGTATCCGCTTTTAGTTCTGGAGCGAATTCAAATAGCGTCACATGTTTAACTATTCCTGCTAAATCGATAGCTGCTTCAACACCAGAGTTACCACCACCAATAACTGCAACGTTTTTATTTTCAAATAAAGGTCCGTCACAGTGAGGGCAGAAGGCAACACCTTTATTGATTAAGCGATCTTCACCAGGAATATTTAATTTACGCCAGCTTGCACCAGTTGAAATAATAGCAGTTTTACTTTCAAGAACTGCATCATTTTCTAAAGTTACTCGGATAGCTTTATCAGTTTTTTCAATTTTAGTTGCACGAATACCAGTCATAGCATCAATATCATACTCTTCGATATGTGCAGCTAAATTAGAAGAGAATTCTGATCCAGTGGTTTGTTTAACAGTAATAAAGTTTTCAATACCAGCTGTATCGTTAACTTGACCACCAATTCTATCTGCAACAATACCAGTGCGTAAACCTTTACGCGCAGTATAAATTGCAGCACTACCACTTGCTGGCCCACCACCGATGATTAATACATCGTATGGATCTTTATCTTCGTATTCTGAAGCATCTTGTGTACTGCCAAGTTTAGATAAAATATCAGAAATTGTCATACGACCATTACCGAATTCTTCACCATCTAAAAATACAGCAGGGACTGCCATGATATCCTTAGATTCTTCACGGAATACAGCACCATCAATCATTGTATGAGTGATATTTGGATTAATTACACTCATTAAGTTTAATGCTTGAACTACATCTGGACATTTTTGACAAGTTAAACTTACATAAGTTTCAAAATTGTAGTTACCTTCAAGACCTTTAATTTGATCAATGATTGATTGTTTTTCTTTAGGCGCACGACCACTTACTTGTAAAATGGCAAGCACAAGTGAATTAAACTCATGACCTAAAGGAATACCAGCAAATGTGATACCAGTATCTTCTTCAGGTTTACTTACTTGAAAACTTGGTGTGCGTTTTAATTCTTTTTCAACGATTGTAATATGATCTGTCATCTCAGCGATTTCATCTAATAAATCTTTTAATTCTTTAGATTTATCATCAGAGCCGATACTTGCTCTAAATTCTACATCGCCTTCCATAAGTTGTAATAATTGTTGTAATTGTTGTTTTAAATCAGCATTAAGCATACTTAAATGCCTCCTTAAATTTTACCTACTAAGTCTAATCCTGGTTGTAATGATTCAGAACCTTCTTCCCATTTTGCTGGGCAAACTTCACCTGGATGTTGACGTACGTATTGTGCAGCTTTGATTTTATTTACTAATGTACTTGCATCACGGCCAATACCATCTGCATTAATTTCTGCTGCTTGAACTACACCATCAGGGTCAACGATAAATGTACCACGTTGTGCCAAACCTGCTTCTTCATCTAATACATCGAAGTTACGAGTGATGATTTGAGAAGGGTCACCAATCATAGTGTATTGGATTTTGCTGATTGCGTCTGAATGATCGTGCCAAGCTTTGTGTACGAAATGAGTATCAGTTGAAACTGAGAATACATTAACACCTAAATCTTGTAATTGGCTATATTGGTTTTGTAAATCTTCTAATTCAGTTGGACATACGAAAGAGAAGTCAGCTGGATAGAAGCAAACAACGCTCCAAGAACCTTTTAAATCATCTTGGCTTACTTCTTTGAATTCATCATTTTTAGGATCATATGCTTGAGCTGTGAAAGGTAAGATTTCTTTATTAATTAAAGACATAACTTAAATTCCTCCTAATTTATCGAATATTAATTAGAACTACATAATAATTATTGCTTATTTATAATAATTCTAATCTCTTGATTAATATTATTACATGTAGATTTTATTTCGTCAACATAATATACTTAAAAGTAAGAAAAACATTATAAAGCACTGATATAATAAGGTTTATATAAAAAATATTAACTTTTTTAAGATATTGTGAGGTTTATTTTTCCTAATTAAAAAATGTAAATTGTAAATACAAATACATCTTTTCGCTTAAATCTATTCTCAACTAAAGGAAAGTATTTGATAATGGAAATCAAAAATAATAGATGAAAACTCTCTTCAAGTTACGCTATGAAACATATAAATCTGAAGAGAGTATCAAGTATTTTCAATATTATTTTATTAAAATCAGTCTTTGACTTCTACTTTTACACTTCCTACTTTCTCGTATTCAGCAATATAAATACCTTTTTCTAAATGTAGTGGTGAAATAAATGTACCTGAAGAAATAAATTGACCTTTTTCTAAACGTTTTCCATGTGAATGTAATTTTTTATTTAACCATTTTATAGATTCAATAGGATTTCCTAGTACGTCACTAGAATGTCCTGTTTCAATTTCTTGATCGTTTTTAAATAACTTTAAGTTAATATCAGCAAACGATTTGTAATCAAGAGGTGTTACTCTTTTTCCAACCACAATTAAACCTGTTGCAGTATTATCTGAAATTAAATCTGATAAAGCAAAGTTAGGGAACCAATCTTTATAACGTGCGTCAGGAATTTCAATACCTGGAGCTACTTTTACACTTTCTAAGATGGTTTGAACATCTGCATTCTCTGGTAAATCTGCAGTTAATTCAAAGATAAGTTCAGGTTCAAGTAATGGATCAAATAATGTTGATAATGAGATAGAGTTACCACCTTCGACTACTTGAGTAGATAAAATAGTACCGTACGCAGGCTCATTTGTATTGGCAATGGCTTGAGTGGCGGCACTTGTCATACTGACTTTGTAACCTTTAATTTCTGATTTTTGCTTATTTTTTAATTGATTAATGAGATCATCTTGTGTGTGATAGGCTTCTAACTCATTTAGTTCAAAAGAGGAACTGATAAAATCAATCGGTTTTTTTGATGTAAAAGCTTGATATAAGGCTGTTGAAACTTCTTTGTTAGCGTGAGTCATAGTATCTCTCCTTTGATATCTGAAAATTGTCATTATTATGATAACTTTAATTAGTTTAGCATGCAAATCTTAATTTAAAATAAAGGGCAATTTAGAAGAAAAATAAAATATAAATTGTTAACATATATTCAGTAATTAAAAAAGGAGTGGACTTAATGTCAGATTATGTTTACGAATTAGCTAAAAAACATCATTCAGTTCGAAAATTTAAAGATCAACCTTTAAGTGAAGACGTTGTTAGAAAGTTAGTTGAAGCTGGGCAAAGTGCTTCAACATCTAGTTATTTACAAACGTATTCAATTATTGGAGTAGAAGACCCAGAAATTAAAGCAGAACTCAAAGAAGTATCAGGACAACATTATGTGGTAGATAATGGCTATTTATTCGTATTTGTTTTAGATTATTATCGTCATAGTCTTATTAATGAAGATGTAGAACAACACATGGAGACGTCATTTGAGTCAGCTGAGGGCTTATTAGTTGGTGCCATTGATGTTGCATTAGTATCAGAAAATATTGCTTTAGCAGCTGAAGATATGGGCTATGGCATTGTATACTTAGGTTCGCTTCGCAATGATGTCGGACGTGTACGTGAGATTTTAGACTTACCTGAATATGCCTTCCCTCTATTCGGTATGGCTGTAGGGGAGCCAGCTGAGGATGAAAATGGATCACCAAAACCACGTTTACCTTTTGAACACGTCTTCCATAAAAATGTCTATAATAGTAATAAAGCACAACAAAAAGAAACATTAAACGCTTATGATCAATTGGTTAGTAAATACTATCAAGACCGTACAAATGGTGTGAGAAATGAAACCTGGTCTCAACAAGTTGCTGGATTTTTAAGTGGAAAAGCACGATTAGATATGTTAGAGCAATTAAATAAATCTGGATTAATGAAAAGATAAAATAAAACCGAAAAAAGAGAGGCAGAATTTGTTCGAAATTCTGCCTCTCTTTTTATTTATGATTCTGTGGATAATTCTCCATAATGATTAGAATTAAATTTTTCTTTATCTAAGTTACCTGTTAAACGTGCTGTACCAGTACCTGCTAATATAGAATCATTGACATTTAGAGCGGTACGACCCATATCAATAATTGGTTCGATAGAAATTAATACACCCGCTAATGCAACTGGTAAGTTTAAAGTTGATAATACAAGAATTGAAGCGAAAGTTGCACCGCCACCAACGCCAGCTACACCAAATGAACTAATAACTACAACAGCAATTAGTGTAAGAATGAATGGTATATCTATGTCAACATGAGCAACAGGAGCAACCATAATAGCAAGCATTGCTGGATAAATACCAGCACATCCATTTTGGCCAATAGACAAGCCGAATGAAGCTGAGAAGTTTGCAATACCTTCAGGTACTCCTAAACGTTGCGTTTGAGTTTGCACATTTAAAGGAAGCGCTCCTGCACTTGAACGTGATGTAAATGCAAAAATCAGTACTTCAAGTGTTTTTTTAACATAACGAATAGGATTGATTCCCATAATCGCTAAAATAATTAAATGAATAACATACATTGTAAGTAAAGCTGCATAAGATGCAATCATGAATTTACCTAATGTCCAAATTGCTGAAAAATCACTTGTTGCAATTGTAGAAGCCATAATTGCGATAATTCCATAAGGAGTTAATCTTAAAACAAAGGTAACAATTGACATAATGAGAGCATAAACAGCATCAATACCACGTTTTAATAAGCTACCATTATCAGGTTGTTTACGTGCAACACGTAAGTATGCAAATCCTACAAAAATGGCAAATATTACTACTGCAATAGTTGAAGTTGTTCTCTGACCAGTAAAATCTAAGAACGGATTGCTTGGTAATAATTCAAGAATTTGTTGTGGTAGTGTATTCGCTGTAAGCTGCTTCGCTTCACTACTAATTTCATTTCCTCGTGCATGTTCTGCACTACCTAAATCGATACTTGAAGCATCAAGGCCAAATACAATGGCATAAAAAATACCTACAACGGCTGCAATAGCGACAGTACCAATTAAAAACATAAAAATATAAGAACCTATCTTAGCAAATTTATCGCCAATTTGTATCTTACTAAATGCTGAAACAATAGAAATAAAAATAAGTGGCATAACAATCATTTGTAATAATGTCACATAGCCATCTCCAACGATGCTAAACCAATCAGTTGTGGTTTCAAGCACTTTAGAATTAACACCATAAATAAGGTGTAAAATAATTCCATATACAACTCCTAATCCTAGAGCGGTAAAGACTCGTTTTGGGAATGATACATGTTTTTTAGCCATAATGAATAAGCCGATAATGAAAATCAACATTATGACAATATTAATAATTGAAAATAATGTTCCCATATAATGATTCTCCTTTTATTAGTTAAATCCGACACATTTAATAAGAATAGTATTAAATATATAATAATTCAATACTTTAAATAACATAAATTATTAAATGTTTTTACAAACTAATGATAAATAGATACAAAATGAGTATTAAAACAAAAAAAGCAGGATTGAAATTTTTTAATTTCAAACCTGTTTTAGTAAATAGCACTATATACAATTGTTACATTAAAGATTAAATAGTCTAGCTAAGAATCCTTTTTTCTCATTTGAAGATGAAACATAAGTTTGATGTTCTTTTAAATTATCAATCGCTTGTTGATTGTTATCATTAATTTCTTTAACTAAATTATTTTTAGTATAATCAGATTGTTCTTTTTGAGCAGTTTGAATGGCTTGTTGTGATGTTTGGATGGCAGCTAATGACTCATTATTTGCTTTCAATTTTTCAGTAATTTGACTTTGTAATTCTTTAAGTTCATTTTGCTGTTGATGAACTTGAGTAATCATCTGACCTAACATTTGACGTTCTTCACGCATTTTTTGTATTTCCGTACGTAAGTCTTCTACCAATTGTGTGACGCCTTGATCAGCTGGTAACTGTTGTTGGTCTTCTTTAACGATAACTTGTAAAAAATCTTTTTCTTTTTCTAATTCTTCGAAAGCTAAATCATAGCTATTTGTTTGTTTTACCTTTTCTGCAATATCTTGGAAAAGTTCAATATCTTCTTCTTTAAAGTCTGTAGCCTCACGACCACGATATTCAGTCTTACTAAGTTGATATCCTCGTTCTTCTAAATGTTGGACGATTTTGCGGACTTGTTTTTCACTTAGTTTGACACGTTGAGCGAATTCTTTAGTTAACATAATTTGAAGTCCTTTCGTATCTATAGAATATTGTTCATTTACACTGACGTTTGTCTTCGGTTAGTGACACGTCAGTCTAACCTCGCATATTAGTTTAACCTTTTATATCGCGCTTTTCAAGTGTTCTATCAAGGTAAACGTAAATTCATCTTTTCTAAAAGGGGGTATATAATATCTCTAGAAATTCCATTCGCAAATACATATTTGAGAATATAATTAGATTTCACACTAGCAGGATAGATGTCTTTTGTAAGTTCAATGTTAGATTTAATAAATAAGTCAGTACGTATAGGTGTTTCTTCAAACGTATAGTTAGGATGCAAATAATCAATGTCATATTGTTGTTCAAAGTCATTTTCTAATAAGGTATGATGACGTCGTTTAATTAATTGATTATCTAATATACTATTATCAAGTTTCGGGACTTCAATCATTAAAAAGTTAATATCTCTAGCATGTACTTTATTAGATAATATATTTAGGTGAGTTTCAACTTCATTTAAAGTTTGAGATATGATTTCATCATAGTTTGAATCAACTACAGCTAATAAGTGGACTAAAAAGGCTGAATTTGTTGTTGCCTCGTAGTGCGCTGTAGCCAAACTGATTATATTTTCTTTCTCAATACCAACAATAAAAACATAATCATTTTCTGTTTTATTATTCTGTAAGGACCGTTTTGTGATAATGCTGTCTTCAAAAAAATCAACATCTAATTGTTTATTATAAAACTCGACGGCTTTTTGATAATAAGCGTCTTCTAAAGAATGAATAGTGTGAAATTTCATAGCGATCTCCCCGCATCATATTTTTTTAAGTATAGCACATTTGTAAAGTAGCACATCATAATACAAAATATATTAAAAAACTTCTTTCAAAGTTATAAATGATTCACACTTTACTTTGAAAGAAGCATATATTAATTTTTGACTGTTAATTTGTAAGAAATTATATTCATTTAACAATCGACATGAATAAATACAATGAATGGTTAAACTTATTTTTAAGATTTTGGACCCTTAGACTCATTAGCGTAATGAGTGATATCAACTTCTTCATAAGCTGCGTTGTTTTTTTCAACTTCATTATGTGAAGAAGCGTCTTTTCTAGCGATTACTAAAAATTTGCCATCAAGCATATCTTTTTTATATTGTTCTGCTTGGTTATCAGATAGTTTGAAATTATTCAATACAGCTTCTTCACCATCTTCACCGGTTAATAAGCGTGACATGCGATCACTGAATGAACCACTTGTTGCTATAAGTGTTACTTGAGAATTATGTAAATCATCTAAATGTAATTTAGATTTACTGATAACAAATATCTCATTTTCTGAATATCCTTCTGCTTTTTTCTTTTCAATCACATTGTAAATTTGATTTTCATTATCTATAACTGTAATATCTGGCATATTCATCGTCCTCCATCATTTCATGCTACTTTTAAATATTTATACCCTAATGAATAGATATAAAACGTTTCTATATAATTATATAATTAAACATATGTGTTTTACAAATACAGTTTTTTTATATGATATTAAACGCTTACATTTATAAGTAGTGTGATTACAAGGATAAACTCTCCATCAGTTATTGAAAATAAGCTTAAAATTTGCTATTATCATTAAATAATTTATATTGCTCATATAATCTGAAGAATATGGCTTTAGAAGTTTCTACCGTGTTGCCATAAACAACGCGACTATGAGTTCAAGTACAAAGGTAAGGAAGTTAATGAGAAGTTTGAGGATTGGCTAAGATGTCTTATACTATATTATCATTTGTATAATGTAAAGTATTGTTTATCATCTATAAATCTAAATTATTTACTTCTAAGTTACAAATGAATGTGTATCGTACTTGTTCACTTATAGATCCTGAAACTAGATAAAAGTTTCGGGTTTTTTTATATAAAGTTTAGGAGGTTTTGAAGTGGAAGCGCTCGAACAAAAAGTCAAGGAAGATGGCGTAGTCATTGATGAAAAAATATTAAAAGTTGATGGATTTTTAAATCATCAAATTGATGCCAAATTAATGTATGAAGTGGGTCAAACATTTTATAAACAATTTAAGGATAAAGGGATTACGAAAATTTTAACTATTGAGGCTTCCGGTATTGCTCCTGCAATCATGGCTGCATTACATTTCGATGTGCCATGCTTATTTGCAAAAAAAGCAAAGCCAAGTACTTTAAAAGATGGATTTTACAGTACTGATATCCATTCATTTACTAAAAATAAAACAAGTACAGTGATTGTATCAGAAGAATTTTTAGGGTCTGAAGATAAAGTATTAATTATTGATGATTTCTTAGCAAATGGTGATGCTTCACTTGGATTGTACGACATTGCACAACAAGCTAAAGCAGAAACAGTAGGCATAGGAATTGTTGTAGAAAAAAGTTTCCAAGATGGACGACAAAGATTGGAAGAGGCTGGTTTAACTGTTTCTTCATTATGTAAAGTTGCTTCCTTAACAGGGAATAAAGTGACTTTACTAGGTGAAGATGAATGAAAAATTTAATTTTAAGTGTACAACATTTATTAGCAATGTATGCAGGTGCTATTTTAGTACCTATCATTGTAGGAACAAGTTTAAAATTCTCACCTGAAGAGATTGCTTATTTAATTACAGTAGATATTTTTATGTGTGGAGTAGCTACATTTTTACAAGCAAATAAGATTACTGGTACAGGGCTACCTATTGTTTTAGGATGTACATTTACTGCTGTAGCACCTATGATTTTAATTGGACAGACTAAAGGTTTAGACGTGTTATATGGATCATTGTTCCTATCAGGTATCTTAGTTGTGATCATTGCTCCATTCTTTTCTTATTTAGTTAAATTTTTCCCACCTGTTGTTACAGGTAGTGTAGTTACAATTATCGGAATTAACTTAATGCCCGTTGCTATGAATTATCTTGCTGGTGGTCAAGGCGCTAAAGATTATGGTAACCCTAAAAATCTAATTTTAGGTGGAGTGACACTTATTGTTATCTTACTATTACAACGATTTACAACGGGATTCTTAAAATCTATTGCAATTTTGATTGGTTTAGTTATAGGCACTATATTGGCTAGTATCTTTGGATTAGTTAATATTAGCCAAGTTGGTGACGCACATTGGCTCGGTATTCCACGACCATTCCGTTTCTCAGGATTTGGCTTTGATTTCGGTGCAACATTAGTGTTTACAATTGTAGCAATTGTAAGTCTGATTGAATCAACTGGTGTATATCATGCATTAAGTGAAATCACTGGTCGTAAGCTAGAACGTAAAGATTTTCGTAAAGGTTACACTGCGGAAGGTCTAGCCATCATTTTAGGATCAATCTTTAATTCTTTCCCTTATACAGCTTATTCGCAAAATGTAGGACTTGTTTCACTTTCTGGAGCTAAGAAAAATAAAGTCATATACGGAATGGTAGTCTTACTTTTAATAAGTGGTTGTATACCTAAACTAGGTGCTCTGGCTAATATTATTCCTTTACCTGTATTAGGCGGTGCAATGATTGCTATGTTTGGTATGGTAATGGCTTATGGGGTAAGTATTTTAGGAAATATTGATTTCAAAAATCAAAATAATTTATTAATTATTGCTGTATCAGTCGGACTTGGTACAGGAATTAGTGCTGTACCTCAAGCATTTAAAGCTTTAGGAGAACAGTTCGCTTGGTTAACTCAAAATGGTATTGTTTTAGGAGCAATCTCTGCTATTATTCTTAATTTCTTTTTTAACGGTATAAAGTATAAACAAAACGACGAAAATGTGAAATAATAAGATTAACTATATAAAAAATGGAGGCTGTGTTATAAATGTGGGAAAATAAGTTTGCTAAAGAATCATTAACTTTTGACGATGTTTTGTTAATTCCAGCTGCATCAGACGTATTACCAAATGATGTTGATTTAAGCGTAGAATTATCAGATAAAATTAAATTAAATATTCCAGTTATTTCTGCTGGTATGGATACAGTAACTGAATCTAAAATGGCTATTGCTATGGCACGTCAAGGTGGTTTAGGTGTCATCCATAAAAACATGGGCATTGAAGAGCAAGCTGATGAAGTACAAAAAGTAAAACGTTCAGAAAATGGTGTTATTACGAATCCATTCTTCTTAACACCAGATGAAAGTGTTTATGAAGCAGAAGCATTAATGGGTAAATATCGTATTTCAGGTGTGCCTATTGTAAAAGATGAAGAATCAAGAACACTCGTTGGTATTATTACAAACCGTGACTTACGTTTTATTGAAGATTTCTCAATTAAAATTTCAGATGTGATGACTAAAGAAAATTTAATTACAGCTCCAGTTGGTACAACATTAGATGAAGCAGAAGCAATCCTTCAAAAGCATAAAATTGAAAAATTACCATTAGTAGAAAATGGTCGTTTAGAAGGTCTCATCACAATTAAAGATATAGAAAAAGTACTTGAATTCCCTCATGCAGCGAAAGATGAGCATGGTCGTTTACTTGCAGCAGCAGCTATCGGTACATCTAAAGACACTGAAATTCGTGCACAAAAACTTGTAGAAGCAGGAGTAGATGCGTTAATTATTGATACAGCGCATGGACATTCTAAAGGTGTGATTGAGCAAGTCAAAAAAATGAAAGATAAATATCCTGAACTTACAATTATTGCAGGAAATGTTGCAACTGCTGAAGCGACACGCGCTTTATTTGAAGCAGGTGCAGACGTGGTTAAAGTAGGTATTGGACCTGGATCAATCTGTACAACACGTGTCGTTGCAGGTGTAGGTGTACCACAAATTACTGCAGTATATGACTGTGCTACTGAAGCACGTAAACATGGTAAAGCGATTATTGCTGACGGTGGTATTAAATTCTCTGGTGATATTATTAAAGCATTAGCGGCTGGTGGTCATGCTGTTATGTTAGGTAGCTTATTAGCTGGTACTGAAGAAAGCCCAGGCGCTACTGAAGTCTTCCAAGGTAGACAATATAAAGTATATCGTGGAATGGGTTCTCTTGGAGCCATGGAAAAAGGGTCAAATGATCGTTACTTCCAAGAAGATAAATCTCCTAGAAAATTTGTTCCAGAAGGTATTGAAGGTCGCACAGCTTATAAAGGACCATTACAAGATACCATTTATCAACTTATGGGTGGAGTAAGAGCTGGTATGGGTTATACTGGTTCACCAAACTTAAAAGTATTGCGTGAAGAAGCACAATTCACACGTATGGGCCCTGCAGGTTTAGCGGAAAGTCATCCACATAACATACAAATTACTAAAGAATCACCAAACTATTCATTTTAATGTAAGGTGAGCAAGAAGCGATTAAATTAAGAAAGTACGCTTTTCTATAAATTGTTTATAGAGGTTGAAATTATTTATTGTCTTTATAAATATGAAAAGCGTCTTTCTATTGTTTACATAAATTAATTTAAAGGAGATTTACTATTATGGAAATGGCTAAAGAACAAGAGTTAATTCTTGTCTTAGATTTCGGTAGTCAATATAACCAGTTAATTACACGTCGTATTCGTGAAATGGGCGTTTACAGTGAATTACACGATCATGAAATTTCTATAGATGAAATTAAACGTATGAATCCTAAAGGTATTATTCTTTCAGGAGGTCCAAATTCTGTTTATGAAGAAGGTTCATTTACGATTGATCCTGAAATTTATAATTTAGGTATTCCAGTGTTAGGTATTTGTTACGGTATGCAACTTACAACCAAACTATTAGGCGGTAAAGTTGAACGTGCAAATGAACGTGAATATGGTAAAGCAATTATTAAAGCAAAATCTGATGAGTTATTCTTTGGTTTACCAGAAGAACAAACAGTGTGGATGAGTCATTCAGATAAAGTCATTGAAATTCCTGAAGGTTTTGAAGTTATTGCTGATAGCCCAAGTACAAATTATGCTGCTATCGAAGATAAAAAACGTCGTATTTATGGTGTGCAATTCCACCCAGAAGTACGTCATACAGAATACGGTAATGATTTACTAAGAAATTTTGTCCGTCGTGTATGTAATTGTACAGGTGAATGGACAATGGAAAACTTCATTGAAATTGAAATCGAAAAAATTCGTGAACGTGTAGGCAATCGTAAAGTATTATGTGCCATGAGCGGTGGTGTAGATTCATCAGTTGTTGCAGTATTATTGCATAAGGCCATTGGTGATCAATTAACATGTATTTTTGTAGACCATGGTTTACTTCGTAAAGGCGAAGGCGATATGGTAATGGAACAATTCGGTGAAGGCTTTGATATGAATATTATTCGTGTAAATGCCAAAGAACGTTTTATGGAAAAACTAAAAGGCGTTTCTGATCCAGAAAAAAAACGTAAAATCATTGGTAATGAATTTGTATATGTGTTTGATGATGAAGCGGCTAAATTAACAGATGTTGATTTCTTAGCACAAGGTACACTTTACACAGATGTGATTGAATCAGGTACAAAGACAGCGCAAACAATTAAATCTCACCATAATGTAGGTGGATTACCTGAAGACATGGAATTTGAATTGATTGAACCTATTAATACATTATTTAAAGATGAAGTTCGTGCCTTAGGTATTGAATTAGGTATCCCTGAACATTTAGTATGGAGACAACCATTCCCAGGTCCTGGTTTAGGTATTCGTGTGTTAGGTGAAATTACTGAAGATAAATTAGAAATCGTTCGTGAATCTGATGCGATTTTACGTGAAGTGATTCGAGAAGAAGGTCTTGAAAGAGAGATTTGGCAATACTTCACAGTACTACCAGGTATTCAATCTGTAGGTGTTATGGGTGATTATCGTACGTATGATCATACAGTAGGTATTCGTGCTGTAACATCAATTGATGGTATGACAAGTGATTTTGCACGTATCGATTGGGAAGTATTACAAAAAATTTCTAGTCGTATAGTTAATGAAGTAGACCATGTAAACCGTGTCGTCTATGACATTACTTCTAAGCCACCAAGCACTATAGAATGGGAATAATAACATAAAATGAAGAAACCTCTTAGGCACAGGCTTAAGAGGTTGTTTTGATTATTTTTGAATTAAAAAAGGGCAGAAGAAGGGCGTGATGTGAAAATTTGTATGCCTTTAGATTAATAATTATTAATCTAATTTTCTTGTTGTTCTAAAATTTTATATTGAATTGCTACGTTAATTAATTCTATTTTTATCGGTTCTATTAAACAATCGTACAAAAGTATTGAATTGATAATCTGTATTAAAAGTTCTTCATTTATTAAACCATATGCTAGCCAATATACTATATTCTCCATTTCTTCAATAAACGTATCTGTACAATAATCAAAATCATTTATTTTCAAAAAATAAGCTCCCAGAGCAATTGCTGAGCGTTTATTTCCATCATTAAATACATGAAATTGAGTAAAACAGAAAACCAAGCGAGATAGTTTTAATTCAAAAGTAGGATAATACATGTCGTTTTGTAGATGCGTTAAAAAACTTTCTAGTGTACTTTTGTCTTTAATCCCTTTTAAACCGCCAGTTTCTTTAATTACTTTATCATGTTCTTTAATGGCATGTTGACTATCAAAGTAATATATGTTTTCCATAATTATTTGTCCTTTAATCTTAAGAATACGTCTTTATGTTCTTGTATTTGTTGTTCTAAAGACTTACTTTGAGCACCTAAAAACTTTTCGAAATCATCTTTGTTTATAGGAGTAATATATTCTTCTAATTCATAATGTAAAGCATCTCTAAATCCTAAGTCACGACTTGACATTTTTGTTCTAGCGTCAATTAGAAGTGGTTGATTGCCTGGATGCTCGCTATAATTTTTGAAAATTTCAATGGTTTCTTTTTTTGTTAACTGTCGATTTAACTCTTTATATCTTTTTTCTATATTATGTGCTATACCTTTTTCATAACTAGCTATTACTAATAGAACCTCACTATACATCGTTTCTCTTGTCTTATCTTTAGGTTTTAGAGATAATATTTTTTTATACTCTCTTGCACTTTCTTTAAAAATTAATTTATATAGTAAATCTGTAAAGTATGCATATTTATATTGCCCAACGTTCACATAATTTTTTAAAGCATCGGTGAATTGCTTTCGTTCTGTCTCTTCAATATAAAGTTTATTAAGATATTCTCTGTCTCTCTGATTAATATATTTAGTATGGCCACCTGTTTTTTCAGCTATTGTATTGATAGTAATATCTAATATATCTTTTCTCATGATTTTAGCAATTTCACTATTTGTTAATAGCATAGCAAAATTTAATAATGTACGAACCGTTGATACGCCTAGATTTCTAGTTTTGTGACTGACATGGATGTCATTCGCAAATTGTATTTCTGCATAACTTCTAAAACGATCTAATTCAGTACCAGTTAATACGTGGTAGTCATTACTTCTTAATTCATCTTCATGTTCTTCTATTAATCTACGAATTGTTCGTATATCCACTTTAAAGAAATCAGCAATTTGTTGAGTAGTGAAATAAATTGTACCTTTATAATCAATGCCTTTTAATTTATATTGTTTTTGAATTTCTTCAACAGCAAAAGAATTGTTTAATATATTCTTTCTATCAATTTGTGAACTTGTTAAATCTTTTTTCATAAGGTTTCCTCCTAATAGCTAATCTTTTCTAATTTATTCATCATATCTTTATCCATTTGCTCAGTTACATGACTATATATCTGTAATGTTGTTTTATGGTCTGTGTGACCTACACGTTCCATTATAGCTTTAAGAGACACACCTAATTGCGATAATAATGATATGTGACTGTGACGCATAGTGTGGCTTGTTACATGTTTTTCTATCCCTATATTTTGTGTAGCTATTTGTATGTTTCTGTTTATTGATGTGAGAGGTAGAGGATTACCTCTATGACTTGTAAATATAAAACCTCTATCAACATACATGTTTTCCCATTGTATCGCTCTCTTATTTTCCAACATAACCTTATGCAAAATATCACAACTTCTAGTAGTTAAAGATATAGTACGATATGATGATGCTGTTTTTGTAGTATCTTTGAAACCTATTTTGTTACCATCTTTGCGCCAGTGTATAGTGCCATCAATGAGAAGCTTCTTATTTTCAAAGTCAATATTATCGGGTTGAATTGCTAAGAGTTCGCCAATACGCATACCATTTAATACTTGAAATTCAACTATGTAAGCAGTAAATAAGTATGATCTTTTCATATAACTAGCACGCTTTTTATTTGCTATGCGTTTTAATTCTTCAGCAATAGCCAGAATTTCAGTCATTTCTAAATAATTCTCACGTTTAGCTTTAATTTCTTCTCTTGTAGTCGCTTTTTTAGGCATAACAACATCATCTATGTATGATATATCAGTGATGTTATATTTCTTTTGAGCATATCGCAATATATTTTTGATGATACTTAAATCGTCTTTAACTAATTTATGGCTTAATCCATCTTTTAATGATGAGTTAATTAAATCTTGTATAACTTTAGCATTCATATTTTGAACAAGAATATCTTTGTCTATATTTCTTTTGATGTGAGCAACCTTATAGCTTTTAGTAGTAATAGTTGACTGTTTAGATCCAGATATTAACTTATAATGTTCAAACCACTCATCACATGCAGCATGGAAAGTTAGTGTCTTGAGTGTAGTAGGTGTTTTATTATTTTGCTTTTCTTCTATACGCTCATTTAAGCGTTTCTGAGCCTCTTTTTGTGACTGCTTACCATTCTTATTAAGTACCACGCTAACACGTCGCCATTTGTTTGTGAGTGGGTCTTTATACTTCTCATAATAGCGATATTTAGTTTCACCATGTTTATTAGTAAATTTCTCATGCCACATGTGAGTGAGCCTCCTTTACTTAGTCTTGTGGTCCATATTGATTTTCTACACCTTCATTAAGAATATTAGAAGCTTGTTGTTGTCTATTCATCATTTCACTTTCACTAATTTTCCCATTTTCATAATCTTCGTTAGCTTGTCTTTCGATTTCAGTTTTACGCTCTAGGGCGTTAGCAACTTCACCATGTATATACTGATCATCAATCTCTGTATTTTTAGGTAACTTTACATTTTGATTAGGTTGTTGAGTTTGATTATAGTTTTGGTTATTTTGCTGTTGTTGAGGAGTTTGTTGAGTGTTATTAGCTTGTTGTGGTTGTTGCTGCTCTTGAGTTGCAGGTTGTTGTGTTTGTTGTTGAGATTGAACTTGTTCATTTGTTGCAGTTTCCTGTGTGTCTTGATTGTCAGTAGAATTATCTTCTTGTGTAGACTTGTTATCTTCGTTTTCTTGAGATTTCTTTTCTTCTTTAGACTTTTTGTCCTCTTTAGTGTTCTTATCTTTTTTATCGTCAGCTTTCTTTTCAGTAGTGCTTTCTGATTTTTTATTCTCATCTTCCTTAGTGTCATCTTGACTACAAGCACTTAATACAAGTGTAGCTGCAAATAATGTTCCTAGTAATTTTTTCATATGTATGCTCCCTAATTTTATTACCTTTTATATTCATTTTTCTATGGTGTATTAGACACTGTTCGATAGAACCACTACCTTAATTGATAAAAATGAAATCAATTTTTTTTAAATACATTTTGAATTTCTTCAATTTTATCTTGGAGAGTTAGGATATCAAGTGAACCATCTACGTAGTCATATCTAATACTTTCGAGGAATTCTTCTTTGTTCATAAAGTATGTATCCAGAAGTTTAGATATATTTTTTCTATCATAATCACTTAATTCTATTGATTTATAAAATTTACTATTAAAGTTATCTTCTAGATGAAAATTCAGATCATTAATTTCTTCTGAGAATACTGTTACAACTTTATTATTATTATAGTCATAAGTATAGAATTCTCTCATTCTTCCATGTTTACTTATAGAATTTAAAATTTCATCATTATTATGTCGTGTTCTTCTTTTTTCAACCTCAAAATTACCTTCAGTAATCTTAGTTATTTGTTCAGCATAATAATTATATTCTTCATTAGTGTCAGAAATAAAATTTAAATAAGCTGGTATAAAAAATGGTGGTATCTTTTTAGAACCATTTTCAATACCACTTATATGACTTTGTGAATATTTTAAATTTTCTCCTAAAGCTTTAGCAGTGATATTTTTATTCTTTCTAATATTTTTTAAGTAATTACCTACTTCACTTCTGTACTTTCCAACCATATATATCACCTCAAAATAAATTTTAACACCTTGGAGATAAAAAAGATATAATTATATTCTTGACATTCCTAATTCAACTAAATATAATCAAAATAGAGATAAAAGAAATAAAAAAATATCTCTAATATTTATTTAAAGAGGTGATTATATGTATCTTACTGTTAAGGAAACAGCTGAATTAATAAGAATGAGTGAGAGACACACATATAAACTTATTCAAAAAAATGTAATTCCACATACCAAAATTGGTGGCAAAATTCTTATCAATAAAGAAAAGTTACTAGACACATTAGAAAAAGAGGAGGCCTAAACTATGCCACATGTAAAGCTGCAAGATTTACCAACTAAAGAAAATGTAGTTACTGAACCTAAACAAGTGATAGTAAAGCCTATCATGGCAAAGCCTAATGCTATTGCTAAACTATTTGGAATTTCTTATTCATCAGTTAATAGAATTCTTAAAGAATACGATAAAGATAACAAAGGTGTAGAGGATCTATATTTCAGCTTGTCATCTACAATGACAGTTATCTCTATTGATGGCTTTAAAGAGTATCTTAGTAAGCGTCATAAAGGTTGGCTTTAATAAAAAGGAGGCATAAAAGTGCTTAGATTTATAAATGAACTTATATATATGTATCATTACTGTGTTTTTAAATATGCATAGTCAATTACATTATGCTTTAGCTTTTTTCTTATTTTCAAGCATGGTAGCAATTATCAAGTTTGATATAAGAGATAAACAAAATTCTTATTTTTTAAAGGCACTTAAAGAATATTTTTAATGGAGGAGTAGTAAATGAACAATGATATTGAAGTAATAAAAAGTATATATGAAATTCTTGATAGTGCAGTAAATGATACACGCACAGAATATATTCACATAGTCGAAGAAGGAAAACGAAAATGGAAAGAAACGCTTAATCGTGAACAGCAACTACAATTCATCTGTGAGTTGGTTATGCAACAAATAGAAAACAATTTTGAGTGGGAGGACTAATAAATGAATTTTGAACTAAACAATGCATTATGTGATTTAGAAGTTTTAAAAGAAAGAATAGATGATGTAGTAACCTCTTTTGTGTGGTTTAATGATGATTATTTCACTCATGAGCCTAATCACGTATTAAATAAAGAAGATATATTAAATCATGGATATAGATACCATGAACATAGAATTAAAAATGCACAAACGATTGATTTAATGATGATGTATCAAAAAGAGTTTGGTGAACTCATTGAAAGATTTAAAGAGATAGAAAAAACGTTACCTGATAACAATAGTTTGGCGACTAAATCAGATAACGCTTAATAAGTGCAATTTGCAAACCAAAAGCACAGGAATAATATACCATTTCTGTGCTTATTCTTAAAATACAAAAATGAAAGGCTGATTAAATGAACGAAGTTTCTTTATATAATAAACATCATGAATTTCATTCTAAATTAGATTATGTTGAAACGCCTAATTTATCTCGTATCAAAGAAATTAGTAAACGAATTTACTTCGCTATAATTTCCACAGATAAACAAATTTTTAACAATAAAGGAAATGTTTTCCATAAAACAAAAGATGAATTTGCTGGCGATTATATAAGTAATCTTACTTTAGATTATACCATAAAACCTAAAGAAATTGGGGCAGTCTATGGAACAATCTCAGTTAAAACGACAATGGAAAATGGTGAAGAAGATAAGCAAGCACATTTTAAGTCTAGTCCATTTAATAACTATGCCAAATTCATAGTTGATCTAATTTCTGAAAAGGTTATTTATTCAAATGAATTAGAAAGCTTTATTAAATTAAACAGTAATCAGTATGAAATTATAGACAATACTAACTTTACTTTGGAATATCCAGTAGATAATAAACATCAAATAAATGACTTCTTAAGCGTAATGTTAGAAGTTTATCGAAATCAATTAGATACAAATTATCAATATAATATCTACCCTTACGCTATTGCAGGTAATGATTGGATATATAACTGTAAAGAATTAGAATTTATAGATAAAAAAATTTCTAGTGATGACTACTATATCATCAAATATGATGTAGATAAGAAAAATATAAACACTAACCTAGCACAACAATTCTTTGACTTAGTAAGTGACAATGAACGCAGTAAGAATAATTTAATGTTGGTACATGCTTATACTATGTATCGAAAAATGAAACTTATTCAAGCTGAAAAATGGTTCTTAATCAAAGACTTTGGGCGATCTGGTAAAGGTTTATTTATGGAAACTTTTGAAGAATTGCTAAAAGTAAATAAAGTGAATTTTGATAGTTTATTATCATCTGGCTTTGAGGCTGCAAATGAATGGCTCAATTTTTATGGCGTGGATATTGCACATGCTAATGAAACAGGTGAAATTAATAAAGGTATGATGAGAATATTACGCAAAATAGCTACTGGTGAAAATATTTCAGGTCGTGGTATACAACGAAATAACGTTAAATTTAAAAATAATGCAGTATTAATTTTAGATACTAATGAAAGTGTTGATACAGGAGAAATTACAGCTAATAGAACACGTACAGTTAAGATTGCATTTAAGGATAGACCGAAGAACGAAACTGATGAAGAACGTTATAAAGTATTTAAACCATTTTGGGACTTTGTTAAGCCTAACGGAAAAAACTCAGTCAATGCGTCAGTATCATTTTTAATATTAAGCCTTGAGTATCTTAAACAAATAGGCAGAGAATTTAAGTTCAATAACGTAACACTTAAAAACTATTACACCGAAGATGAATTGACGGACACTCAAATCTTAATACTAGAAACGTTATCTAAACAGGACTTCATTTTTTCAGGTGATGAGATACTACAAAAAACTATTGAAGAAGATTATAAAAATCTGAGATATAAAAAAGCTAAAGAAGATATGAAAAAAATAGGTGTAGCTATCAATAAGCAAAAATGGATAGAGGGACAAAATACTAAAGTTCATATTGTAGAAAATAAAGAACTATTCAAAATGGCTTTAGATTTAATCGAAACTTAAGTTAGTTTAACTCTTACTAACCTTTGTACTAACTTTGAAATTACTTTAATAACAGGCACTAACCTTTATAACTTAAATATTCTTTAGCGTATTTTATATATAAATAAATAGATGTATGTATAGAGAAAAGAATGAGTTAAAAGGGTTAGTGTTCTATTGGAGGTATTCTCATGAAAATGTACAATGCAGCAAAGTATCTTCTTAGTAAAGATGTGCAAGTTGTACCTTTAAACGATAATAAAAAACCAGCAGTATCATTTAAGAATGTAACTATTGATGATGATTTTATAGATAACAACTTTTTAGCATATGCAAACACAAATGTATTAGGTGTCCTTACTCGTGGTTTATGGTGTATCGACATAGATATTAATCACGTAAATGGTGAAAATGGTTTTGATAGTTTGAAAGACATTCCTTACTATGATGAGTTTGTTTCTAATGCACAAAATACACTAGTGCAGACAACAGCAAGTGGAGGAAAGCATGTAATATTTAAAAAACGTGATGGCGTTGAATACGCTCAGAAAATAGGATATTTACCATCAGTAGACATTAAAGCACATGATAATAACTATTTTGTACTAGCAGGAAGTAAAACAGCTAAAGGACTGTATACAAGTAATAAGAAACCAGTAATCGTTTATGATGGTGAATTTGAAGATCGTATATTTTCAAAGCGTGGAAACTATCTGCAACAGACTATGGGAAAGTTCTCAGTAAAAAATGTGTTGCCTAATCACAATTTCAATCATTTACAACATACTGGCAAAGGTGGACTAGGTAAAGAGGCATACAATCGTGTAATTAATGGTGAAAGCATAGAACGTAATAATGATGTATATAAGGCCATTAGTTACGCATTACAATGTAACGTTGATATAGAGCCTCTAAAAGTAATTATTGGTGATGTTAAAGCAAATGGTGATGAATTTACTTTAGAAGAGTGGGAGGCCTCATATAATAGTGCAAGAAACTCATTACGAATTTAATATAGATGACGAATTAAGAAAACTAGGTTTATTAGTTGGAATATCCGAAGAAATGTACTACTGCTCAATTAGTCGCATATCAACATTATATCTTGAGAACTTTGGGACTAAGTGGGTAGCATGGCGTGAAACTTATGATTTACAGAATAATAAAAGAGTATCGTATAGAACAATAGCAAATGGCAGTTTTGAATTAGTAGCTGCAAGAACTAAAAACTATCTAAACTACATTAAAAGAAAGCAGGGAATAAAATGAACGTTGAAATTATAGCAAATGAATTTGAAACTAGAGCAGCAACACTATTAAGATATTTTACTGGACTATGTGAAAGTAGTTATAAAGTACCTTTTGCTTTTAAGATTTATAATGATCCTTTTAATACTGTGTATCTAGTAAGTAAAGGTAAAATGTATGCTCATGTATTGATAAAAGATTGTGAAGTGAGAAAAACTTTTGAGATTGCCTCAGAAAAGCATACTGAGAAACTTATAGAGAGCATTGAGGGATATTATACTGGTTATGATTTACATGATGGTACACATGCTACTGTAAGCGATATGATGGCTGAATTTATGTTTGATAATGATTATTTCATGTATGGACTGGAAACTTTTGCAGAAAGTAATAATAGCGATATGTTCGATTATATGAGTAGGGATTTCAATATAGCTGAACTGGAGGACGTTCAATCTAGTAATGCAGATGTTATAGGTAATATGGAAATGTTGTATCAGTTAGCTACTGGAATTAATGAACCAGCACCAGAATTAGTTGAGGGCTTGAAAATCATTACTGAGTTTATTCAGAATGAACAGGCTAATAGAAAAGACTACTTAGCGTTAGAACTTAAATTAAAAGGTTTGAAGAACTCTTATTACAATGGAGTAAAAGCATAAAATTTATAGGTCATGCACTTAGTAGGTGCATGGCTTTTTTATATGTAAATCGTAATTGTTAAGATTTGTTAATGATTTTAGATTGAGTTAAGGTAATAAACGAACATTAGTTCTATAATAGAAAGTGTATGAAATTGTATGAAAAGTAGTATAAATACTTTAGTTATAGTGTTAAATGGAATGTTAAGAAGTTATTTAAATTCTACAAAAACAGAACGTTTGTTTGTAATTTTGGTGTAAATTTAGTATAATAGTGTTATAGAAGTAATTATACTTTTATATAATTTGATTAGTTTTCTTGTTCTCTGAAATCATGAGTACGATAGTTAAAAAATGCAAATTCACTAGATTTTCATTTATTACCTCCTCATTTAATTAGGTCTGCTCAAAATAACTAAAAAATGAGGTATTAAATAATGACAATAACAATTGAAAAAGAATTAACTCAAGATCATATTAAAGTATTAAATGTATTACGCAACACTAAGCACAATATTATTACTAAACAAAATATATTCAATCAACTGAATATGGAGTTTACTAAGAACAATGAAAGATGGCTGCAACATACTATTAATAGTTTAGTTGTAGAACATGGCTATCCTATTGGATATAGCTATAAGAAAGATACTAGAGGTTATTTCTGGATAAAATCAAAAGAACAAAAGGAATTAGCCTTACTAAGTATTAAGCGTCATATTGAGGGCAGTATGAAACGATATGAGGCACTAAAGAAAACTGAGATTTAAGGTGATGTAGTGAGTGCAGCGATTGAAATTATTCAAGAGAAAGTTAGCGATTACGAATTGTTCACTAGATTTAATACTTACTACATTCAATCAAGAATAGCACTCATAGAAAGTGATATAGAAGATATGTATGACCGAACTACACCTAGTTTATGTAGTGATACTGTATCAGAAAGTATTTACTATGAGAGTTATTCCGTTGAAAATCTAGCAATCGCTATATTAGAAGAACGTCAGAAATTGGAACGGTATAAGAGTAGAAGTCAAAGAGATTTAAACGCCTTTTATACTGTTCTAGGGCGTTTCTCTACTAAAGAACAAAAGTATATTAAAAACTATATTAATACACGCTCAGAGGCTCATATGAATGTGATAGAGCGTTTTAAGATTGAACTATACAAATATATTCAAACAAATAGAAATGAGCGTAATAAAGGTATAGAAAACAATTATTCATATATAAATGACAAGCGTCAAAAAGTAAAGACTTATCCTCATAAGTTGACGCTTAACCAAGAGAAAGCACTCAGGGAAAAAGAAGATGGTGCTACTGAAAAGAATATGAATAATGATGAGTTTGTAGCAAAGTTGAATGATCTAGATAAGAAATCATTTAAAGAATTTATTTATAACAGAAATGAAAATAATATCGACTTTGAGAAAGTCTTGATATTGCTACAAGCTATACCGAAACGATTACCACAAAAAGAGATTAAAAAGCCGTATAACTACATAAGAGAAATAGGCTTAAAAACTAATTGAAACGAGGAATTTAATTGAAAACTGAAAAATATTTTGATGAATACAACGAATATGTCATAGGTCAAAGAGAGAGTATCGATAAACTTGAAAAGGAACGTCAGGAACTTATACAACGAATTAAAGAAGATAAAGCTAAATATAAAGAACTAATCGCTAACTCACAAGATGATGAAGCTGATGAACTCTATAATACATTTGACAGTAATGAGAAGAAATTAAAAGCGTTAGAGAAACGCTTATCGACTAAAAAAGAAGTGTTTGATGAGGCTAGACGTAAAAAGGCGATTGAAATTATTAAACATCAAGCAGATTTACCTCATTTGTACAAAAAGGATAAAGAACGTATATTAGCAAAATTTGAGCCAATCGTTGAGGAATATAACAAAGTAGTAGATGAAATCGCAGCATTAAATGATGAATATGAAATAGAATTTGATAGATTTGTTCGAGTTTATGATAAAGAAAACTTTGAAGAAGATAAAGAAGTAAGAGCAGAAATTAAAAACTATTTCAGTCCTATTAAGTATTCAAATTATGTGAGCGGAAATGAGCTACCAATCATTGATATTAGAAATAAAATGAAATTAAGAGGTGCTAAATAATGGCTAGAAAACACAATTTAGATAAAGTTAGCAATTATCTTTTAACAGAAACGACATTATCAGTAGATGAATGTCAAAAGGTATTAGATGTAGTAGAACAACAAATTTCTCAAAATATTCAACAGCAACGAAAAGATGAACTAACTCAACAGTCACAAAGAGACAGAAGCCTTATGAAAATGTTCGAAGAAAATCGAATAGTTAAATGATAAATATCTTGCCTATCCTCAGCGGTAGGCTCATTTTATTTGTGAGGTGCATACATGAACCTTAAAAGAGTAAACTACTCACTATCATATTATGAAACTAAAATATCTGAATATACTTTGCTAACAGAATATAACCCTAAGTTTATAAATACCAAGATTAAGGCCATTACAACACAAATAGAGATGATGTATCACTTAAATATCTCACATATGACTACAAGTGATGTTCATGGCGTTGTGTCTATATCATACCCACTAGAAAAGCTAGTGATTAATATAATTGATGAAAAAGAGAAGTTACATCGTTTCAAAACAAAATCGAATAGAAACATGCAGCAATTAAAACAGGTTATTAAGCGATATACACCTAGTGAACAAAAGGAAGTCATGTATTATATGCAGTCTAATGGCTCAGTCATAGATTATGACCTTATAGAACGCCTACAACGTGATTTATACGCTTATAAGCATAAAGTAAGTGTTGCTACATGATGTACGATAAACAAGCGATTAAACAGTTTATAATGGACTATCACAAAGAGAAAGCGTCAAATGTTGTAAGTTATGATGATACTAATATAGATGATTTCTTTTCACTGAGTGATGAAGTCGAACCTTTTGAACTAAGTGAGAATACTGGTAATCAAGTATTCTTTAATGAACTAGATCAGTTAATTTATGCAGTAGCGACTAGAAGGGAATACTATATATTTTTCTTACTATGTGAAGGGAAATCTATGAATGAAATTGCAAAGATATTTGAGTTAAGTAGAGAAAGAATACGTCAACTATTGAATGGTTTATTAGACAAATTAGAGGAGGGATAACATGAGTGATTTAAACCCTAGACAAGAAAAGTTTATATCTGAATACCTAAAGACGCTAAATGTAACACAAAGTGCAATTAAGGCTGGTTATAGTCCTCATACTGCAACTGTACAAGGTAGTAGGTTGCTTAAGAATGAAAAAGTGGCTAAGTACATTGATGAGCAACGTAAGAAAGTGATTGATGAAGGTGTACTATCTGCTAACGAACTACTTCATATCCTAAGTAATGCAGCAGTAGGAGATGAGAGTGAAGTAAGAGAGGTCGTTGTTAAACGTGGTGAGTTTCAACGCAACCCAGACACTGACAAAATGAACTTAGTGTACAATGAGCATGTAGAAATGGTGGAAGTACCTATTAAGCCTAGTGACCGTTTACGTGCTAGAGATATGTTAGGTAAGTATCATAAGTTATTTACTGATAAGAAAGAGTTATCTACGGACACACCAATTTTTATTAATATAGGTGAGTGGCCAGAAGATGAGGAAGAAGAAAAACGTAAAGCACTAGATGAAATACACGAACAACACCCTAATAGAACAATGATTATTAATGATATTCCAGATGAGGACTGATAAGCATGAGGTAGAAATTACTACATCGATATTCATTGATGATGTGCATGAAGAAGATTAAAAAATGATTATGAAAATAGTACTTACTCAATTTTGAGTAGGTGCTTTTTATTAAGTTTTTGATTAACCAAAACTATTGCTCAAAAAGAATATAAGCATATTTTTATTAATAAATAATTAAGGTATTGGTATTTTACAGTACCTTTATTTTGTATTTAGTTTTAATTAAGAGATTAGTTTGGTAGTATCTAATTTAAAGATAGCTAGGAGGGAATAGAAATGGGCTCAGTTCTCACTGTTGCTTTAATATTCTTAATTTTAGTTTTAGTCTTTAAATCTCTTAAGAAAAAGAAGTAAGTAAGGTATACATATTTGAGTAGTATTATTTTTTAGTTATAAAAAGTAAGCGTTTTCTATTTACATTTAGAGCCTTTTATAAGATAATAACCG
>NZ_KV826316.1:26921-28057 GCF_001835895.1 Staphylococcus sp. HMSC034C12
ATAACCGTAGCTACTAAAATTTACTACTCAAAATTGAGTATCCTTTAAAATGACTGTATCCTTTGGGTGCAGTCTTTTTATTTATAACCTGTCAAAACCTTACATTTCATACAATAACAAACGAACTTAAAAGTCTACTTGTAACCAGTACCTTAAAATAGGGAAGTGGTTTGTAAAACAAAAAGCGTACCTCAAATTAGGGGTACCTTTTAATTATATGTAATGAGCTCAAATGTGAGTTTGTTATTATAAATGCATTTACTAAAAACAATTTGGATTAAGGGAATATATTGAAAGTTGTATTTCGCTTCTAAAAGCTGATACGTCAAGTTAGCGTATCAGAAATTTAAATATAGACTTATTAATCAATTTAATAGCTGACGCACTAAGTTAGTGCATTAGAAAACCGAAATGTCGGTTATCTAATTCAGAAAAGAAGTTTGTGGCTTCTCTGCGTAGTCAAAATGGCAACGCAGCATACATAATGATCTAGTATTAGTTTTATTATCCCCAAATGTGGGGAGTGAGAATGTAAACAATTTATAGATACTGTAAAAATTGTAGACAATGAATAAATTTAATGCGTATAATAACATTAGAAGTTGTTCCCTTATGAAGCACTTCTATATTATATTTTTCTATATGTGAGTCATTTTTTCTTGGCTATGTCCATTGGGCATAGCTTTTTATTTTATTGTAGACAAATATATAAATAATGAGATAATAGCAAAAGAGGTTTAAGACCTCTAACTTCTTTACGTACATATAGAGTTTTTACTCTATCTCAACTTTTGCGTAAAAAAGCACTCTCAACTTAGCTCATGACGGACTAAGTGAGAGTGTAGATGAAAAGTAAGGAGTGAAACGTTTTTATTACTTTATTACATACAAATTAATAATTTTTATTATAATAGTGTGGCTAAATAAAAATTAGTGTGTAATAATAACAATTGAGATTGTCTAACTGGCGACTTTTCCTTTCCATTAAGTATTTCTTCTCCATCGAAAATACTGTATGTTTAGGCAATCTCGACACTTTAAAAGCTTTCATAAATAGCATAACTCTTAGGGGCGTAAAGCCCCTTTTTGTATGCGAAAAAGCCTCACTAGTACACGACTAGTAAGACTAAGTTTCA
>NZ_KV826316.1:28157-66025 GCF_001835895.1 Staphylococcus sp. HMSC034C12
CGACTAGTAAGACTAAGTTTCAATGAAAGTAATGTTAACTACGAATTATTTTAACATACCTCTACTTTATTTAATAGACATATACTTTATATAACCTTTCGTGAGAGGAACTGCATGAAAAATTCATTTAGTTAGTGGAGAAACATGACGCTAATTGATCTAATGACGTATAAGGAAATAAAGATATGGAACGAACTAAATGCAGCAGAAAGGGTAGGCATTATACTATCCTTTAATTTATTGTTAGTGAAGAATGGTGTAGATAGAAGAATAGTGCCATCTATGAAGTTAAATGACGATAGGATATTTATAAATAATTAAAAAGTTTGAATATTGATATAAGTAAAAGAGATATTAAAGGGGATATGTCTATGGAACTAAATGTGAGCATGGTAGCACCAACATTTATTGATAATATAGGTGGAATTGAGGAGTAAAAAAGCGCTGATTTAATCTTCTAGCGCTTTTTTATAGAAAAATTCGATTTTGCTTTCTTTATATAAACTTTATTTGTGAGGTATATTAAACCAATCGAATAATTGATTTAGTATACCTCTTGTATATCCTTGAAAATATTCAAAATGCATTAGATATAAAATGATACACAATAAAATTATCAAATATAAATATGAAAGAAATAAACTCAACTTATCTTTATAAAGTTTTAATGTGGCAGTCAAAAAGCTTTTCTTTTTCATATCATGATAAAATGTAATATAGATTATTACTAATGAAAGAAACCTAAAAATAATAACGAATGAATCGTAACTAGGAAAACCTAGTTTTTTAAAATACAAAAATGTAGATTTTGACATTGTTATTATTGAATTTACAAAGTGAGTAGAATTACTTTTATCAATACTAGGAAGAATCTTTTCCAAATTTGATACTAGAGGTGAATTATAAAGTAACCCAGTTAACAAAACTATTGAGATTAATGAATACTTAATAGTATAAAACAAAAAACTTTTCATGGATAAATTATATTTGGTTAAATTTTTAAAGATAAATATGCAAACAACTAAAGTAAATACACAAGAAAAACTTATAATCCAGTAATTATATTTAATAAATATAGTGATTGAAACCAACAAAGCAGCACAGAAAAACAACGAGGTCATTATTTCTGTTTCATTGTCTTGAGATTTAACTAAATTGTTAATATCATTATATGTATTATTCTCAGTATATGTGATACTTTGCTGGCTGTTAGCGTAATTATTATCCCCTTTTATATTTTGATTGATATTATTTGAATGCTGCTTGATAAAGATAGAGAAAACAGAAACCAAAATTGTTGAAACACTAGCGATTATTGATAAATTTGTTTCTAACATAAAAAAACTCCTTCCAAATTAATAATGACAAATGATAAGTCATTAGTGAAGTATTATTTCTTAATTGTCAAATTTTGTTTTTAACTGATTAAAATAAAAGGTTAGATGATTAATATAAAAAATTATATTTAAGTGTGAAATATTTTAGAGGGCAAGTTAACCATAAAAGATATAAAGAAACATCATAATTTTGGGGAAATTCGAAATAGGTTACTTAACTATAATTTTCTACATAAATGTTTTATTAAAAAAGAAGTTAGACTATGCGTTATCCCTAAAGAAAAAGATAAAAATTCTCAACATTTATCAGTTGTGTTTATAGATTACTATAATAATATTAATATGTTATTAGGATTGAAATTGGATCGTTCTCAACGTTATTATGTACCTGCAACTATGTATCAAATTAATGAGGCAAGTATTTATAATAGAACTAAACGAACAAAAATAACTCATATTGAATGGCAACATTATTGATTTTTTAATTTGCATAGAATGTATTAGATTACACCACTATATAGATAGTGGTGTTTTTTACCCTGAGAAACGCCCTGTGTTGCAGTGAGATATTAATTTGTGCAACTATGTGTTTAAAGCATTGATATACGTCTAATAAAAATCATAATAATCATCAATTTATGCAACGTTTCAGGAGTTTTAAAAAAGTGTTTGAAGTAAAGTGTATCAAGTGTTTGAAGTAGATTGAGTAATATTAAAATGTGCATTAAGAAAATACTATATTTTACTACAAAATTTAATGTATTAGATGTATAAACAAGATCGCAAGACTTAATATTGAGCTTTAAAGATACTTCTGTTGTAATATTAAATTTAAGGGCAAAAAAAGGGCATAATTTTGATAATAAGGGCAAGGGTATGAATATATTTTTCAGAATATATAGTTATAAGCACTGATATAAAGAGCTTTTGAAAGATTATGATGTTGTATAAAATAAAACTTACGATTGAATGGGAGTAGCCCATTAAAAAAAGCGAGCATTTTCGTGAGAAATGCTCGCTTTTTTTTATTAAATTCAATAATTTGGACGTTTATGATATTTTCTTTTTGATTGAAATGATTATCGTCTTTGTTGTAATGATGTTCTATGGTGTACTTTTTGAAGAATATATTGATACACCATCAATGATATGAATAACCATGAAAAACTAAAAAATATGCCGCCAACTACGTCAGTGAGATAGTGAGCATGGAAGTATAATCTTGAAAATAAAATACCTAACCATACTACAATTAACACCGTATTTATTATGCGTTTTACCCAGATAGTTCCTAATTTAGGGATAAGTACAAAAATAAGAGCAAAAATAACAATCGTACTTGTTAAAGCATGTCCGCTTGGGAATGAAAATCCTGCATCAATTGTTAAGTGATCATAAGGTCTTGAATGATGAATGATGTCTTTTAACGCAATACCTATGATACCTGCTGAAGCTACTGTTGTCGGTAACCATATTGCTAATAAGAAGCGTCGCTTAATTAAAACAATAGTTGCGATGATAAGGGTCAGGGTAATAAAGGTTGCAATATCACCGTATGATGCTAGAAACGTCATAAAGTCATTGAACCAATTACCTTTGAAATTCATTTTTGGTTCGCCAAATGTGTTTAAGAACCAATAGAATGATTGTAAATCTAATATATGTGTCCATAACGACTTAGTAAAAACCGAAAAAATAGTTATTAAAAAAATGAGACTACTTATTATAAATGAAATGGTTAATGTATATTGTTTATTTTGCATCAGTACTATACCTTTCTTTATTTTAATCTAGTTTAACTTGTTAAAGCGCTAAAGTTATCGATACAAAGAATGATTTAATATTAAAATAAATTTAAAGACAAAAAAGCTAAGGTAATCACAAAAATATGATAGTCATCCTTCATTATTCAAAAAAAGCAAATAAAATATTAAAAAACTTTACAAAAAAATTAAGCGTTTTCACAGAATTGTTACATGAATATTGAACAAAATATGTTATTTTATAAGTAATGAAGTAAATTCATTTTATCCGTGAGAGTTTGGGACATACTTTATCGTCTCAAACTCTTTTTATATATTAGAAATTTGACTTTTAGTTGATATTTTCATATATTGTATTTAATATGCATTAAATTATACATAGGTTTATATCAAGCAATGAGGCAAAAAGTATCATTTACTTTATTGTTTAATTGAAGGGTAAAACTAATGTACTTAAATCTAAATTATAGGTTGCTTAAAGAGCATTAATAAATATATTGAATGAGCATAAAAGAAGCCTACAATAGATAGTCGTCCTTTTTAATGGGATAAAACTAAACTATTGTAGGTGTTTTATTATATTATAAGCAATAGTTATATATAGGTTACAGTTTAAAAGTGGAGGAATGATAATGTTAAGTATGAGTAGTTTACTTATATTATTTTTTATAACGCTTATTATGGCAGCGTTAAGTGGGTTGATTGTTTTAATCCCCTCAGTTCCAGTTAAATACATAAGATTTCACTTAGCTTTACTTCTATTGCCAGTTATTGTAGGTATTGTAGGGTTAGTGACTATAAATGAAAGAGAAGTTATTGGCATATTTGCCTTAGATAAACTTGCTTGGTTAGTAGGTGCTTTTGTTTTAGCGTTAGGTTTTATTATTCAAAAGTTTTCAACGCGTTATTTATTAGGAGATCACAATTATCGTAAGTATTTTCCTTTATATACATTTATAACTATTTTTGCTTCACTAGGATGGTTAAGCAATGACTTACGTTTAATGACTTTATGCTGGGGATTAACGTTATTTTGTTTAACGCAACTAATTAGATTGAATAAAACTTGGAAAGTTCCAGCGGAGGCAGCAAAAGTTTCTGCACGTTCCTTTATTATTGGATGGTTAGCGCTATTAATTGCGGTTATTTTGCTATACATAGGAACAGGAGAATGGACAATCGATCCTTCTCAAAATTATGACTATGCTCTAAATCATGGTCTAAAATTAGTTATTGATTTATTGCTTGTTGTTGCTGTTATTATTCCAGCTGCGCAATATCCATTTCAGAGTTGGTTAATTGAATCAGTTGTTGCGCCTACACCTGTATCAGCTATTATGCATGCCGGTATAGTTAATGCGGGGGGCATTATTTTAACGCGTTTTTCACCGATATTTGATAATTCTATTGCTCTTACAATATTATTAATTATTTCTAGTATTTCAGTATTGATTGGTTCGGGCATTAGTTTAGTACATGTTGATTATAAACGACAACTTGTTGGATCAACGATGAGTCAAATGGGTTTTATGCTCGTTCAATGTGCAATGGGTGTTTATTCAGCTGCGATTATCCATTTAATATTGCATGGTATATTTAAAGCTACATTATTCTTACAATCAGGCTCAGTTGTCAGACGATTTAATATACCAACTCCACCTAATATTAAGAAATCATATGGATGGATAATACTTGGAAGAGCTCTTGCATTGATTATTGCAATTGTATTTTTTATGACAAGTAACCATAGCCCATATATTTTGATTAGTGCATTTATCTTAGCTTGGTCTATCTCTGTATCATGGAATCAACTTGTAGCATTAAATAAAGGAGTAATGGGACGCTTTATAGGTATTACAATGATTGTAGTTGTTGCAATGGTTTATATTATGACTCATCAAGTATTTGTTAATATACTCCATCATGTATATATGGCTCCTGCCCATCCACCGTTAATTAGTATTATCATTAGTATTGCAATTTTAGTGCTAGGTAGTATTTTTAGTATTTGGGTCGCTCGCCATCGTACATCTACAGCCTTTGCTAAAGTTTACTTATGGTTAATTAAAATTGGAGAAGCTAAATTTAAATCTGTAGAAAGCCATCCAAATTATTTAAAGAAATATTTATAAGAGGTGAACATTTACATGACTATTAATATAGAAGACGTTGTTCAATCTGCACGTCGTGTGATTACGCCACTTTCACCAATTTCAATCTTTGCAGCACGTAATCCATGGGAAGAACTTGAGTATCAAACCTTTGATCAAGTTGCACAATGGTTTAAACATGTGCGTGATATTGATTTATATCCAAGCCATGCTTCTGTAATGACGGCGCTTGAAAATGGTGAGATTGATAAACATATCGTTGAAGAAGAAGTACAACAAGCTATTCAATCTTATAAGACGGATATTCCTAAGACTCATGTGGATACGTACTGCAAAAATGCTATGAATATTAAAGATATTCCGAGAGATTTAATTACTAAAGAAGCCTATCTGAAATTAGAAGTCTCAAAACTCAAAAAAGTATTCGAAAATGAGTCATTTGCTTATGCACGTTCAAAAAGTGCAAATGCATTTAATGCTAAAGGCGAATCTTTAATGGATGAGTTAAATACTCATATTATTAAATGGTCAAAATTATATTTAGATACTTTCCAATCAAGTTGGACAATGCCTAAACGCGAAGAAGGGTTCTATGTAGCCTGGTTACATTTAGCGAAATATGATCCAATGTTGACTAAAACTCAACGTAAAATGATTAAGATGTTGCCACACAACTATGAAGACGCATTAATCATGGCACTTAATCATCTAGATATTGCTGAAGATGAATATGAATTTTATTTAACTGGACATCTTTTATCGTTACCAGGTTGGGCAGGTATGATGTATTATCGTGCTGAAAAACATGAACATGAAAAAGACTTATTAACTCAATATCTTGCAATACGCCTTACAATGGAATGTATTCTATTAGATACTGAAAAAATGAGCCGTCCGGCAGTCTTAAATGTTGAAAAAAGAATAAAAGAACTTGTGAGTAAATGGTTATATTATGGTGAAATGACGATTGATGAATGGGCTGAGATGTCTATTGAGGGTCAAATTGAACACTTGAAGTTTGCTCATGATTTTAATCCATTATACTTCAAGAAATTATGGTTAGAAGCTTGGGAAGAAACTCACGAACGCAAACTTGTTGAGATGATTTACGATAAATCGGTCAAGCGTGACAAACAACCTACAAAAGTACAACTTGCATTTTGTATCGATGTACGTTCTGAACCATTTCGTCGTCATTTAGAAAATCAAGGGCCATTTGAAACTATAGGAATTGCAGGTTTCTTTGGTTTACCTATACGAAAAAAAGCATTAGATGAACAGTTTAGTCATGATTCTTTACCAGTGATGGTACCTCCTGCATATACTATTAAAGAATATGCAGAGCGACATGCATTAAATACGTATAATCAACAGCAACATTCCATTACATCCATGTTTTATACTTTTAAATTAATGAAAAATAATGTGCTACCTAGTTTATTATTGCCAGAATTAAGTGGGCCATTTTTAAGTTTAAATACACTTGCAAGTACATTAATGCCAAAGAAAACAGGCGTATTTATTCGTAAATTGACTAAAAATTGGTTAAAAAAACCGAATGCTAAGCTAACGATTGATAGAGATCATCATGTACATAGTGATTTGCCTGTTGGATTTACTGAAGAAGAACAAATTGCTTTTACGAAACAAGCGTTACAATTAATGGATTTAACTACAAATTTTGCGCCATTAGTAGTACTTGGAGGGCATGGAAGCGAAACAAACAATAATCCCTACCATGCATCATTAGAATGTGGTGCTTGTGGAGGAGCTTCAAGTGGATTTAATGCGAAATTACTTGCCATGATGTGCAATTTACCTTTAGTACGTCAAGGGTTAGCCGCTGAAGGCATTCATATTCCGGATGAGACAGTATTTGTTGCTGCAGAACATAAAACATCAATTGATGAATTAGAATGGATTTACGTTCCCTCATTAACATCAGAAGCAAAGAAAGCATTTGATATTTTAGAAGAAGCCATGCCACGTGTAAGTTATCATGCAAATTTAGAACGTCTTGCTCAATTACCTCGTTTAAGCGATAGAGAATTGAAACATCCAATTGCGGAAGCACATCGCTTTGCAAATGATTGGAGCGAAATCCGTCCAGAATGGGGCTTAGCACGTAATGCAGAATTTATTATTGGGCAACGAAGTATTACAGAAGGTAGTAATTTAGAAGGACGTGCATTTTTACATAATTATGATTATGCGAAAGATCCTGATGGTCAATTACTAAATACAATTATTTCTGGTCCAGCACTCGTTGCACAGTGGATTAACCTACAGTATTATGCCTCTACAGTGGCACCACATTTTTATGGTAGCGGTAATAAAACAACACAATCTGTCACTTCTGGTGTTGGCGTTATGCAAGGGAATTCAAGTGATTTATTAGCTGGATTGCCATGGCAGTCTGTGATGGCAGGGGACAATAAAATTTATCATGCTCCAATTCGATTATTAGTCGTGATTCAAGCACCAGATCGTTATATACAACGTTTACTTAATGATAATATTAAGTTTAAACAAAAAGTCGATCATCAATGGGTACGTCTTGCAAGTATTGATGAAAAGGGTAGTTTTAAAGATTGGTAAGCTATTCGATTTTAATTTAAAAAATGATACACTAATGTTAATTAAACATTAGGAGATTTGTTATAGCAATGACGAAATCGAAAGGTATGTATGAAGCAGAAATTAGTAAAGCAATTACGCAATGGGAAAAAGATTTTCTTGGACGTGGTTCGTTGTCAGTAAAGACAGATATTCTACGAGATATGATTATCGTCAACTTACAAGGTATTTTGACGCCTGCGGAGTATCGTGTATGTGAAACTCAAGAGGGATTACTTAACATTAAACGTACACGCTCAGAACTGGTGGAATCTGGACAAGATGATTTAATGCAACTTGTTTTCAAAATCACAGGTACTGAAGTTAAAAGCTTCCATAGTGATTTAAGTACAATTACTGGTGAACGTATTATTGTTTTTAAATTAGATAAGAACCTTGAAAAATCACTTTAAAATAAAATGTTATAAGTACGAGAAGAGATTAGGAAATGTTATATAAAAAATAATTCCTAATCTCTTTTTTTACAAGCGAATTTTTATCATTTATTGTAAAATCTAACTAACATTAAAAGAGAGATAGAGATGCGAACGAATCAATTCAATCAGAACCTCTTACTCATTATCATTTGTCCGACTATTCTGATGCTAGAGGTATAAAAGGGCAATACGATCAATGAGTTAAGTTAAGTAGTCAACATATTGATGAATGAATTGTGTGATACATCTTCAAACTTTAATGAATATGAAGAACGGATATATTATTTGAAAGAGTTTTCATAAAATATTAGTATCAAATGTAGTAAAGGAAAAACAAATATGAAAAATAAATTAGAAGTATCGCCAACTAAAACTATTTCTATGTTTGTTGTTGGATTAATTATTTTTATAATAACGGCAATGAATGTCATTTATCATACCACACTAATGCAAAAATTAGATTTAAACTCATTACATGAGTTGACCAACTATTTTGGTAAACCTAGAAGACACTATGACGGTACAATTTGGCATAAAATGATGACGTTTTGTGCTAATTTTGGAGAAGTAAAATCCATTCTCTACATAACGTTATTTTTAGCACTTATCTTAATTTTTAAAAATTATAAACTTTCATTGTGGTTATTAGTTACGATTTATACAGGAACTTATGTTAATTTTTTAATTAAACAAATAATAGCTCGTCCTCGTCCGTATAACCATCTTTTAGTAGACCATGGATATTCATTTCCAAGTGGTCATTCAAATGCCAGTACATTATTTGCTTTAGCTATACTCTTAGTTGTTATTCCACTTATTAAAAACAAAGCGATACGATATAGTATTGCTATAGTTGTCGTTATATTTTGGATAGGCGTATTAAGTTGTAGGTTATATTTCCACGCTCACTATCTAACTGATGTCATTGGTGGTTTTTCGTTAGGAATGATTTGGGTTGCTTTATTTTCAATGACGTTACCACTCTTTAATATTAAATTAAGAAAGAAGTAAAGCTTAAGTTTCATAACATAAGTATTTTAAAAGGGGAGAATACTATGAAAATCAAATCACCACATCCGATTTATTTAGAAGGTTCAAGAAAAGAAGCGATATTATTACTTCACTCATTTACAGGAACTGTTCGTGATGTAAAACCATTAGCTAAGGCGCTTAATGAAGAAAACTTCACATGCTTTGCACCAAATTATCAGGGACATGGCTTACCTTTAGACCAATTTACTCAATTTACGATTCAGGATTGGTGGAATGATGTATTAGAAGGGTATCAATTTTTAAAAAATAAAGGGTTTGACACTATTTTTGTAACGGGGATCTCACTAGGGGGACTATTTACATTAAAGTTAGCTGAGTTATTTGATGTTTCTAAAATAGCAGTGATGTCTGCACCAAGTGAAAAAGAAGAAAAAAGTATTGCGTGGCGTATGGAACGTTATGGTCAGCGCATGAATCAATTATTGAAATTTGATGAAACTACTTCACAACAACAACTTGGAACAATTCAAGACTATCAACCACATATCGCAGAATTTAAAGCATTTATTGAGATAATTTCTAATGAATTAGAACGTATACATGTTCCCGCTCGTATTTTGTATGGTGGTAATGATGATGCCTTTTATCAAAATAGTGCCCATTATATTTTTAATCATATTGATAGTAATAACAAAGATTTAACATGTCATCCGTTAAGTCGTCATTTAATGACTTATGGAGATGGACATGAAGACGTTATCACTCAAGTTGTAACTTTTTTTAAATCTGAATAAAGGAGTAATAAGATGAAACGTACATTCTTACTTATATATACAACGGTTTCTGGAACTACTTATAAAGAATTTAAAACGTTCCAAGATGGTCCAGACTATGACACATGCATACAGCGTATTATTGATGAATTTGATGAATTGGCCTATTTATTTCTAAAAGATGACTCACAAGTTCATTACATTAATGTTGATCATATCGAAAGTTTGAATATTCAAGAAGTAGATGAAGGTCAATCCATAATATATGATTTTGAAAAATAAATGTAACAGTAAGTTTAAACGATAAGAATAGTTGAGAGATGTCATTTACATCTATTCTTATCTTTTTAATACTCATTTATATGCATATTGCACTATTTAGTCAGACATGTTAGAGTAGAACTTAATCGCACACATGCTTTAACGCGTTAAAGGGAGATAGAAAATGAGTAATCAATCACAATGGAAAACATCAACCGGATTTATTCTAGCAAGTGCTGGTTCTGCTATAGGATTAGGCGCAATGTGGAAGTTTCCATATATGGCTGGCATTTATGGTGGTGGCGCTTTTTTATTTTTATTTTTAATCTTTACTATTTTTGTAGGATTACCGTTACTGATTATGGAATTTACGGTAGGAATAATGGGGCGCACTTATACGACTCGAATTTATAGTAAATTAACAGGAAAAAAATGGTTAAATATTATTGGGTGGAATGGAAATTTAGCTGTTTTTATTTTATTCGGCTTTTATAGTGTTATCGGTGGCTGGATTGTTATATATATTGGGAATGTGTTTTTACAATTATTATCTGTTGAACATACGTCATTAACTCAAATTAAATTTGAAAAAATAATTAGTAACCCGTGGTTAACTGTGTTGGGACAGGGTATTTTTATTCTTTTAACAATGATTATCGTTATGCTAGGTGTAGAAAAAGGTTTAGAGAAAGCTTCTAAAATTATGATGCCCTTATTATTTGTTTTTCTAATTATTGTTGTTGCTAAATCATTGACATTAGACGGAGCATTAGAGGGCGTTCGCTATATATTACAACCGAGAATAGAAGATATTTCAGTTAAGGGTGTCTTATTTGCATTAGGTCAATCGTTCTTTACACTATCCTTAGGCACGACAGGTATGATTACATATGCGAGTTATGCGCCTAAGGAAATGACGATTAAATCTTCCGCCATTTCAATTGTTATTATGAATATTTTAGTTTCTGTATTAGCAGGACTTGCAATATTCCCAGCTTTAAAAACATTTGGTTATGCACCTCAAGAAGGACCAGGACTCTTATTTAAAGTGTTACCGTTAGTATTTAATCAAATGGGCTTTGGTATTGTATTTTATTTAATTTTCTTAATTCTATTTTTATTTGCGGCATTAACGTCTTCTATTTCTTTATTGGAATTAAATGTCTCAAATTTCACTAAAAATGATAATACTAAACGAAAAGCTATATCAGTTATTGCAAGTATATTAGTATTTATTATTAGTATCCCAGCAACACTATCATTTAGCAGTTTAAGTGGAATTAAGTTTGGAGCGGGTACAATTTTTGATAATATGGATTTTATCGTATCGAATATCTTGATGCCATTAGGAGCATTAGGAACGACATTAGTTGTAGGTCAATTATTAGATAAACAAGCATTAAAAGAGAGCTTTGGGAAAGATAAATTTAAACTTTTTGTTCCATGGTATATTTTAATTAAATATATGATGCCCATTATTATTATATTAGTTTTTATTGTTCAATTATTTTAACATTAACAAAAATAAACAGAGTCTAGAATACAAATCGTTGTTCTAGACTCTGTTTAGCATAAAGATAATTTGAATTACATATTTTCAAACGTAACATCTTGTTTATGTAATTCTTTTAATATTTTTTCAGGAATTGAAGAATTATTAATAGTGACATGTTTAAATATACAATCTTTTATTTTTACATTTTCAAAATGACACAAATCCATAGTGACATTTTCAAAAATCACTTTTTTAAACGTGACGTTATCAAATTTTACATTACGTATATTGCTATTTTTAAAAATAGAATGTTCAATCGTTAATGTATTAAAATGATTTTCATCAAATGAGGTAACAGTTAAATTTGATTTACTAATCAGCGTCTTGAAAAAATTTACATTTTCAAAGATACTTTTATCAAAATTACAATTGATCATTTTTGAATTTGAAATAGTGCTTACATTCCTAAAAATACCTTCGCTAAAATCACAATGTTTAAAGTGACTTTTATTTACTTCAATTTCGTCGTACATTGAGTTTCTAAATGTACTATTTTTATAATTTAAATTTTTATAATCATCCTTAGTAAAGACGGATAAAGATAAGTCTGCTTTAGATGTCATCATCGATTCTCCTTTGTACGTTGATTCATCGTAAAATTTAATTCATTTCCAGTAGTTCACTTTTATCATAATATGAGTACTTAAACGCAATAACTAATTACATTTTACATAAAGAATCTAGCTTTTTGCAATAAGATATAAGTTAGCGTATAATTCGTAGCGGTTGAGTAAGAATTAAAATTAAATATTGGAAATGAATATGATTATAGAAAGTAGGTATGTTCAGACATTACATGAGTGTATTGAACGAAAGATATGATTACTTATGATTTAATAGGACAAACGCCACTAGTATTATTAGAAAGTTTTAGCGATGAACATGTACAAATTTATGCGAAGTTAGAACAATTTAATCCTGGTGGAAGTATTAAAGATCGACTAGGGAAATATCTTGTAGAAACTGCGCTAAAAGAAAAACGTATTGTAAAAGGAGATACCATCGTTGAAGCTACAGCTGGTAATACAGGAATTGGATTAGCAATGGCCGCTAATCGTTATCATTTAAAGTGTGTGATTTTTGCCCCAGAAGGATTTTCAGAAGAAAAAATTTCAATTATGCGAGTATTGGGTGCTGAAATCAAACGAACACCTAAAAATAAGGGAATGATTGGTGCACAAAAAGAAGCGCGTCATTATGCTGACAAATACGATGCAGTATATATGAACCAGTTTGAAACTGAACATAATCCAGAAGCCTATACGCATACACTTGGAAAAGAAATTACAGAGGCATTACCACACATTGATTATTTTGTAGCTGGTGCTGGATCTGGAGGAACGTTTACCGGTGTAGCTAAACATTTACAACAATTTAATGTTAAAAATATTATTGTTGAACCTGAAGGCTCAGTCTTGAATGGTGGCAAAGCACATGCTCATGATATTGAAGGTATTGGCTCTGAAAAATGGCCGGTATTTTTAGAAAAATCTATCGTTGATGATATTATTACAGTTAGTGATAATCAAGGATTTGAAAATGTAAAACGATTAGCTAAACAAGAAGGACTACTTGTTGGTAGCTCATCTGGTGCAGCATTACAAGGTGCTTTAGATATTAAACGTCGTATTGATAAAGGTATTATTGTAACAATTTTTCCAGATGGCAGTGATCGTTATATGTCAAAAAAAATATTTGAATACAAAGGAGAATAATAATGAAGAAAAAAACACAAATGATTCATGGTGGACATACGACGGATGATTTTACTGGAGCAGTAACGACACCAATTTATCAAACAAGTACTTATTTGCAAGATGATATTGGTGATTTAAGACAGGGTTATGAATATTCACGTACTGCAAACCCAACACGTGCTTCTATTGAAAGCGTCATTGCGAATTTAGAAAATGGTAAACATGGATTTGCATTTGGTTCAGGTATGGCTGCGATTAGCGCTGTTATAATGTTATTAGATAAAGGTGATCATTTAATTTTAAATTCTGATGTGTATGGTGGAACTTATCGTGCTTTAACAAAAGTCTTTACACGATTTGGTATTGATGTTGATTTCGTTGATACTACAAATATTGAAAACGTAAAAGATTATATTAAACCAGAAACAAAAATGTTATATATCGAAACGCCGTCTAATCCTTTATTACGTGTGACAGATATTCGACGTGCAGCAGAAATTGCGAAAGAAAATCAACTCATTTCTGTAGTCGATAACACATTTATGACACCGTACTATCAAAATCCGTTAGATTTTGGAATCGATATTGTATTACATTCAGCAACAAAATATATTGGTGGACACAGTGATGTTGTTGCAGGTTTAGTCGCTACATCTAATGATGAATTAGGTGAACGCTTAGCATTTATTTCTAACTCTACAGGTGGTGTATTAGGACCACAAGATAGTTATTTATTAATTCGAGGAATTAAAACACTGGGGTTACGTATGGAACAAATCAATCGTAACGTAGAAGGTATTGTGAAAATGTTACAAGAACATCCATCAGTACAACAAGTGTTCCATCCTAGTATTGAAAGTCATCTTAATCATGATATTCATATCGCTCAAGCAAGTGGTCATACTGGCGTTGTTGCATTTGAAGTCAAAGATACAGAAGCAGCTAAACAATTAATTCGTGAAACACACTATTTCACCCTTGCTGAAAGCTTAGGTGCGGTGGAAAGCTTAATTTCTGTACCTGCTTTGATGACACATGCATCTATTCCAGCAGATGTGCGTGCTAAAGAAGGAATTACAGATGGTTTAGTTCGATTATCAATCGGTATTGAAGACACTGAAGATTTAGTACAAGATTTAAAACAAGCCATAGATACGCTAAATAAATAGAATATAGTGAAAGTATTAATGCAAGAGTGCAATAGAAATTGAAACGATATTTATTGTACTCTTGTATTTTTATTATGATATTTGGAACTAAAAGAGTAATTCAATACTAAAAATATCTGAAATTTTCAATTTTTTAAAAAACTATATTGACGCATCCTTAACTTTTTCCTATACTTCATATCATACGAATTTAATCAGAATTAGATAAGGGTGAACATAGTGATTGAATTTCAGGGTGTAAATAAAGTATTTCGAAAGAAACGAGAAACCATCCACGCTTTAAAAGATGTTTCTTTTAAAATTGATGCGCGTGATGTGTTTGGTGTGATTGGTTATAGTGGTGCTGGTAAAAGTACACTAGTACGTTTAGTTAACCAATTAGAACAAGCTACAGAGGGCCATGTTATTGTAGATGGACATGATATTAATACATATAGTGAAAAAGAACTTCGCAACGTAAAAAAAGATATAGGAATGATTTTCCAACATTTTAATCTTTTAAATTCTAAAACCGTTTTTAAAAATGTAGCAATGCCATTGATACTGAGTCACAAAAGTAATTCTGAGATTAAAGAGAAAGTTGAAGAAATGCTAGAGTTTGTGGGACTTGCAGATAAGAAAAATCAATTTCCAGATGAGCTTTCCGGAGGACAAAAACAACGTGTTGCAATTGCAAGAGCACTTGTAACAAATCCTAAAATATTATTGTGCGATGAAGCGACAAGTGCATTAGACCCTGCGACAACAAGTTCTATTCTTCAATTACTTAAAAATGTGAATGAAACATTTGGGGTTACGATTATGATGATTACTCACGAAATGAGCGTGATTCAAAAAATCTGTAATCGTGTAGCTGTAATGGAACACGGGGAAGTTGTAGAAATTGGTACAGTAAAAGATGTGTTTAGTCATCCGAAAACGAAAACAGCACAAAATTTTGTATCAACAGTTATTAGTACAGAGCCTTCTAAAGCATTACGTGCCTCATTTGAAAGAGCAGATAATCATTATACAGATTACAGACTTTTCTTAGATAAAAAGCAAATTGATTATCCATTAATGAACGAGTTAATAAACCAATATGGTTTTAATGTAAATATTCTATTCTCGTCTATGTCAGATATTCAAGATGAAACGATTTGTTATTTATGGTTACGCTTTGAACACGATGCACAATTTAGTCGTGACACGGTAGAATCATATTTTAATGAGCGACATATTCATTATGAGGAGGTGCGTTAAATGTTTGGTTCAAGCATAGAGTCATCTCAATTAATGCAAGCATTGTATGAAACACTTTATATGGTAACAGTATCATTAATTATTGGTGCATTGATTGGTATCCCATTAGGTATTTTACTTGTAGTCACTCGAAAACATGGAATCTGGCCTAATGTCGTTATTCACCAAATTCTTAATCCAATTATTAATATTTTAAGATCTATTCCATTCATCATTTTATTAATCGCAATTGTACCTTTTACTAAATTAGTTGCAGGTACGTCAATCGGTACGACAGCTGCAATTGTTCCACTTACAGTATATGTAGCACCATATATTGCGCGTTTAGTAGAAAATTCACTTTTAGAAGTAGATGATGGCATTATTGAAGCAGCAAAAGCTATGGGAGCATCACCACTTCAAATTATTCGTCATTTTTTATTGCCTGAAGCATTAGGTTCACTTGTACTAGCTATTACTACAGCGATTATTGGTTTAATTGGTAGTACAGCTATGGCCGGTGCTGTAGGTGGCGGTGGTATTGGAGATTTAGCGCTTGTTTATGGTTACCAACGCTTTGATACATTGGTCATTATTATTACAGTTGTCGTTCTAGTTATTATCGTACAAATTATTCAGTCATTAGGTAACTTTATTTCTAGAATAATTCGCAGAAATTAGTTATTTAAATAAATTATTTTAATATTGGGAGGCAGTTTTTAATGAAGAGAATAATCGGTTTATTATTAGCATCTATTATTGTCCTTGCGGCATGTTCAGGCGGAGGAAATAGTAAGAAAGTAACAGTTGGCGTAGCATCAAATGATACTGCTGCTTGGGAAAAAGTAAAAGAATTAGCAAAAAAAGATGATATTGATTTAGAAATTAAGCACTTTTCAGATTATAACGTACCTAATAAAGCATTAAGTGATGGAGATATCGATATGAATGCATTCCAACACTTTGCTTTCTTAAATGAATATAAAAAAGCACATAAAGATGCAAAAATTGAAGCAATTAGTACAACCGTATTAGCACCTTTAGGCATCTATTCTAAAAAAGTAAAAGATATTAAAGATGTTAAAGATGGCGCGCAAGTGATGATTCCAAATGATGTTTCTAACCAAGCGCGTGCTTTAAAATTATTAGAATCAGCAGGACTTATTAAATTAAAAGATAACTTTGGTTTAAGTGGTACAACAAAAGATATTAAAGATAACCCTAAACATTTAAAAATTAAAGAAGTAGATGCTCAACAAACTGCACGTGCATTAGATGATGTTGATATTTCAGTTATCAACAATGGTGTAGCAACGAAAGCAGGCTTAGATGCTAAGAAAGATCCAATTTATTTAGAAAGTTCTACTTCAGATGCAGTTAAACCATACATTAATTTAATTGCCGTTAACTCAAAAGATAAAGATAATAAAACATACAAAAAAATTGTAGATCTATATCATAGTAAAGAAGCACAAGAAGCATTGAAAAAAGACACTAAAGATGGCGAAAAAGCAGTCGATTTATCTCAAAAAGAAATTAAAGACATTGAAGATAGCTTAAAATAGTAAGTTAAAAATTGTAGAATATCAATCGTTGTTTAGTCGTTTAGCATGTATCGTAGGTTAATGAATTAAAAATACACATATATCAAGCTTTTTTCGACTCTTGGAGTGGGACAGCTAATTCAAACATGAATTCTGTCTCGCTCTTTTTTTATATCATTTTCAATAGTATCATAAATTTTTGATTAAATATAATCACATTAAAAAAATCCTTATTTGCGTTATGCAATAATTAGACTAAAGAAATTGATTTTTATAAAGTTTTAAATTTATAAGTATCGTACTAAAATTTCATCATTATGTAATCAAATTGAAATGGAATATTATGATGAAATATATTAATTTATATAAGTAGACTACTTGAGTAGAAAAAATTAAAGTTAAAGCACTAGAATTAACGTAATAAAACTAAGCGTTAATACAACAATTGTCATGAGGACATGTCAAAGATAAGCATAAAATTAAGGAGGCGCTTATTTATGAATAAAAAAGTTCTTGCAACAGCAATTATTGGAACTGGGGCATTTAGTACAATATTTGCACATCAAGCAGAAGCAGCAACAACTCACACCGTAAAAAGTGGAGAATCATTATGGTCTATTTCAAATCGCTATGGTATAACAATAGCTAAATTAAAATCATTAAATGGTTTGACATCAAATCTTATTTTTCCAAATCAAGTATTAACTGTTTCAGGCTCTAGTTCATCCCATTCTTATAGTAATAACTCAAGCAGTACATATACAGTAAAAAGTGGAGATAGTTTATCATCAATTGCTAGTCGCTATGGTACAACGTACCGCCATATTATGGAATTAAATGGACTTCATAGCTTTTTAATTTTTCCAGGTCAAACATTAAAAGTTTCAGGGACAGCACGTTCGAGTAGCCACACACAAAGTAGCTCAAATTCATCTAGTTCTTCAAGCTACTATACTGTGCGTTACGGTGATTCATTATCGGGCATCGCTTGGAAATATAATACGACATATCAAAATATTATGCGTTTAAATGGGTTAAATAATTTCTTTATTTACCCAGGTCAAACATTACGCGTAAGCGGCACAGCATCATCAAGTAGTAATACAAATAGTACAAGTTCATCATCAAATTATTATTATCATACACCGATTTTTAATCATAGAAATTTATATGATTGGGGTCAATGTACATGGCATGTCTTTAATCGTCGTGCTCAAATCGGTAAAGGTATTAGTACATATTGGTGGAATGCAAATAACTGGGATAATGCAGCTGAAAGAGATGGCTATAGAATTGATTATCATCCTACTGTAGGATCAATTGCTCAATCAGATGCTGGCTACTATGGTCATGTTGCATTTGTAGAACGCGTCAATAGTAATGGAAGTATTTTAGTATCTGAAATGAACTTTAGTGCAGGTCCAGGAATTTTAACATATCGTACAATTCCAGCCTATCAAGTTAGACAATATAAATTTATTCATTAGTAAAAAAAATGAAGGAAATGGGACAGAATTCATTTTGAATCCGTCGTCCTACCTTGGCAACGTATCCCTAATTTGCGTTGGACATAGACTTTCTTATTGAAAGTCTTTATGTTGGGAATCCGGGACTAGAATTGAAAAAAGCTTGATACAAGCGTATTTTTACTTCAGTCATCGACTGCCAATATATTAAAAATGCCTAAGACAATTCATTATGTCTTAGGCTCGTTTTTTTATTCGAAATGATAATCTTCTTTCACTTTTCTAAAGCTTGAAGCTAAGCGTGTCACATTAACAATAAATGAGATAAATGATGTGAATTTACGGAATTTACGTGGTGATCTCATAGAAACTATAAAATCGAACACAGTACCCGCTGTGCTAAGTGCTAGTGATAGATAAACTAAATTTTTATTTTTTGCACTATATTTAAGTCCATTATATCCATCCACAATAAATCCTGCTGTACTTACTAAACTAGATAAGCGTGAAAGTTTTGATTGTTTTGCCATCATACAAGACCTCCATAAAAATAAAAAACAAATCTGAATGTTATACCACTCATTAAGAATTTGTCCCAATGTTTGTTTTAATGTATGTTAATATCATACTAAATTAAATTATTTTTTTGAAGTGAGAATATTTTAATAAGGATGAATAGAATGATTAAATGTGTATGTTTAGTGGAAGAAACAGAGGACCAAATTTTACTGGTACAAGTGCGTCACAGAGAAAAATATTATTTTCCTGGTGGGAAAATTGATGAAGGTGAAACGCTCTTAGAAGCTATTCAAAGAGAAATTGAAGAAGAACTACAACTTCATTTTTCTCAAGATGATTTTACATATATTGGAAAAGTGATTGGTGAAGCCTATCCTCAACCAAATACTTTGACCGAATTAAATGGATTTAAGGTTAATCGAAGTATTAATTGGAATGAAGTTCAAATTGATAATGAAGTTACTGATATTCGTTGGTTCAATAAATTTGATACACAATATATCGCACCAGCTGTAATTAAGTGGATTGAAACATTTTCAACATAAGTATTGAATAAATAAAACAGTGACATTTGATGCTTTCAATCATTAAATGCCACTGTTTGGTCTTTACTATTTTATATCTTCGTTTAAGGATGAAGTAGTAATGTGGTGATCTGTTTGTTTAAGTTGATGATATTTAATCAACCGAGCACTAACCCAAGCCGTGATAGGAATACTTAACGCGACTGCAATGCCACCTAATAAGATTGAGATAAACTCTTGAGCAAAAATTTTAGAATTTAAAATATGCCCAAATGAATAATGAAGTTGAAAAAACCAAAAGAATAATGTTAATTGTCCACCAAAATAAGCTAAATAAATTGTATTAGCGGAAGTAGCAAGAATTTCTCTGCCCACACGCATACCAGATTGAAATAATTCTTTACGAGAAAGATTAGGATTGGTTTCATTCAACTCATACATTGGTGAACTTATTGTAATCGTTAAATCTATTACAGCAGCGATGACAGCCAACATAATAGTAAAAACAGAGAATTGTAGCATATTTATATCAATATTCATTGAAAATATATAGGTTTCATCTTGTTGTTCTGTAGCAAAACCTTGTAGATGACCAAATTTTACAGATAAATAGACGCCTATGATAAGAAGCACTGTTGTTACTATCGTTCCGATAAATGCGGCTTGTGTTTTGATATTGTAACTATTTAAAATAAAAAGGTTACAAGCAGCAGTCACAAGACAAAAAGTAAAGGCTATTAGGTAGATTGGCATGCCAAACAGAATGAAAACAATACTAATAATAAGAATAATAAAATTTAAAAATAAAGTGAGATAGGAAATGAGTCCTTTTTTACCGCCAAGCAAAACCATTAAAATAAAAAGTAATAGTGCGAGTAAAAAAATTGTAGTCATCGACTTACTCCTTTCCACTTAAATATAGTGACCATAAGTCCTATGGTTATAGGAATGGTCAATACAATACCGATACCACCAGTCAGTGCACGTGTCATTTCTAGAGACCAGTTCATAGATATTGTGTAAGTAAATGTATTCGCATTTTTTAAGTAAATTAATACCATAGCTAGACTACCTGATAAATATGAAAATAATAAGATATTGGTCATGGTACCCATAATATCTTGGCCAATATGACGTCCAGCTAAAACCCAACGAGCCATTGAAATGTGAGGCGTACGCTGGAGAATTTCGTACATTCCACTAGAAATTGTAATGGCTACATCCATCACCGCTCCTAATGTTCCTATAAGAACAGAAGACATAAAGACATCTTTTGGAGGTAGCGTTAAAAAACTCATTGTTTCATATTTGATGCCATTACCACCTGTAAACTGAATTAATAATTCAGTAATCCCTACACATAAAAACGTTCCAGATAAAGTAGCAACTATCGTAACCCAAGTTCGTTTTTGCCACCCAGTTACTAATACTAATGTAAGAATAGTTGATAAAATAATGGCTATACTCATTAATAAAAATAAATTTGTACCTGAAAAAGTATTATGAATGCCTATGGAAACAATAATAAACGCAGTGTTAAATAGTAGAGATAGAATTGATTGTAACCCTACATTTTTGCCTACAATTAAAAGTGTCACGATAAATATGCCTACAATCGCCACAGTAAGGCCATCGCGTTTTTTTTCTAGAATGGTAGCGTCAGATGGACCTTTTTGTATATGTAATAATACTTTTTCGTTTTTAGCAAATTGCTCTGAATCTGCTTGAGATTTTACAAAATGATTATTAACAGTTGTGATCTCGTTTTTATACTTACCGTTTAGAATGCGTATAGTTAATCGTTGATTATATTTTGTGTCAGTATTATGATGCTCGTCTGTGACTTTTTGACCATGACTTGTTTCGATATTTGTGATTTTACCAATAGGTATTTGATAAAATGAAGCATTAAAAAATGTAAAAATAAATAATCCAATCATTATGAAAGTAACAATAATAATTAGACGATGAGTGTTTTTAATTTTAGAAACATGAAGTGTCTTTATATTCATTAAACCTAAACCTCTTTTTAATTATATAATTTACCCCTTTATTGCAATAAAGTAAATATATGCGTGTTCAAAATGATATTCAATCACATGTTATGTGTTAGTGTTCGTTACAAGACCTAGTGATATGTTGAAACTTTATTTAGCAATGTTTGAATGAGATGAAATAGATTAAAGATATCTACTTTTTTATTGTCTTTTTTAAATACCACACAAAATGAACGTTTTAATTCTGTATGTGATAAAGAGATATCCTCTAATTGTTCAGATGAATGATCCAACGATATATAATCAGGTAAGAGTAGATGGCCACGACGTTGTTTTAATAGATACTGACCAAGAGACTTTGTACCTAGTGTATATATAGGTACTTTAATTACAGATTCTAATCGTTTTTTAATAGAATCAGGAAAATCGTGAAGTGTATATAAAGGATTTTTTTCAAATTGTTTAAGTTGTGTTAAGGGCGGATTAAATGATAAGGCAATAGCATCGTCTTTAGGTACGTATAAATGATATGTTTCTTCATATAAAGACGTAATTGAAAGAGTTGAGTTTGCTTGTAGTTCAGATGTATTCTCAACAATAGCTATATCAATTTTTCCTGAATTTAAATAGTCTACTATCTGAGTATGATTCATTAAACTAGGTATAATGTGACTATCATATTCTCTTTCAAACGTTTGAATAATAGGTGTAATCATATGAGAAGCATAACTTTCTTCAAAACCTAAATTGATATGATGAGCGTTTTTAAGTTGTTCTTGTTGAAAAAGTGCAACTGTTTCATCAAGTTGTTCTAGTATGTGAGTTGCTTGTGTTAGTAACGCTTTACCGTGCGAAGTAAGATATATATTGCGACCTTGTCTATCAAATAATGGGACTTGTAATTCTTTTTCAAGTAAATTGATTTGGCGACTAATTGCAGATTGAGCAATATTAAGTTCCAATGCAGCCTCAGAAATATGTTCACGGCGAGCCACTTCAACAAAGTATCGTAATTGTTTAATTTCCATATTTTACCTCCTTAATCTAAGTATATCGTAAATATTCTAATTATTAGAATGATATCATCTATTTAATATATTGTTCAGATAAATATTTTACATTATATTAATTGTTATTAACAGTAAATTTTCTGAAAATTCTCAAAAGGAGTGGGCATCGTGTTTAAAGATAGACTAAAAAGAGGATTATATGATTACCGTGAGGAACATGATGCATGTGGAATCGGTTTTTATGCCAATATGGATAATTTAAGATCTCACGATATTATTGAAAAGTCATTAGAAATGTTGCGTAGATTAGACCATCGAGGCGGTATTGGAGCTGATGGTATTACTGGTGATGGCGCAGGAATTATGACAGAAATTCCCTTCGAATTTTTTAAAAAACATACTCATTTCGACTTACCTAATGAAGGTGAATATGCGGTAGGTCTTTTTTTCTCTAATCAAAAAGTTTCAGGTACACAGCATGAAACTGTATTTAACCAATACTTTAACGATGAAGGATTGAAAGTAATTGGTTATAGAGATGTACCTGTAGATACACAAGCATTAGCAGAACATGTTGCTTCTACAATGCCTTATGTACAACAAGTGTTTGTAGATTTAAACCAACATGAAACGCCTGTTAAACAGCTTTATTTAGCACGTAAACAAATTGAACAATATGCAGAACGCGAACATTTAGATTTATATTTTACAAGTTTATCTCATAAAACGATTGTCTATAAAGGTTGGTTACGTTCAGATCAAATCAAGACGTTATACCTAGACTTAAACAATGAGGATTATCAATCAAAATTAGGACTTGTTCATTCTAGATTTAGTACGAATACATTCCCTAGTTGGAAACGTGCACATCCTAACCGACTTCTTATGCATAACGGAGAAATTAATACGATTAAAGGTAATGTTAACTGGATGCGTGCTCGTCAACGTCAACTTATTAATACTTTATTTGGTAATGAAAGTGAAAAAATTCAAAATATTGTTGATGAAGACGGAAGCGACTCAGCTATTGTAGATAACGCGTTGGAGTTTTTAAGTTTAGCAATGGAGCCTGAAGAAGCGGCGATGTTACTTATACCAGAGCCATGGTTATATAATAAATCCAATGATGAACATGTACGTGCATTTTATGAATTTTATAGCTATTTAATGGAACCTTGGGATGGCCCAACAATGATTTCATTCTGTAATGGCGATAAAATTGGCGCATTAACGGATCGAAATGGATTACGACCAGGACGCTATACAATCACTAAAGATAATTTTATTGTTTTCTCATCTGAAGTGGGTGTGATTGATGTTCCAGAAGAAAACGTTGCTTTTAAAGGACAATTGAATCCTGGGAAATTATTGCTCGTTGATTTTAACTCTAATAAAGTCATCGAAAATAACGAACTTAAAACTCATATTGCACATAAATATCCTTATAAAGATTGGATTGATCAATACAAGATTGATTTAGAATTAGACGAAGTTCAATATCAACGTCAATTATTAGATGAAGCAACACTGTTTAAAGTACAAAAGCAGTTTGGCTACACTAAGGAAGATATTCATAAATATATGACAGATCTTTTGATAGGAAAAAAAGATCCTATTGGTGCCATGGGGTATGATGCGCCGCTCGCAGTACTAAATGAACGACCAGAATCATTATTTAACTATTTTAAACAACTGTTTGCTCAAGTAACGAATCCACCTATCGATGCTTATCGTGAAAAGATTGTAACAAGTGAGTTATCTTATCTAGGTAGTGAAGGAAATTTACTTCATCCAGAACCGAATGTCTTAAATCGTATACAGCTTACTAAACCGGTTCTTACATTAAATCAATTAGATAAAATTGAACAAAGTAAGTTTAACGTGAAACATTTATCGACCCTGTATCAAGACATTTCACTCGAAGAAGCTTTAAATCATATAGGAGAAGAAGCGATTCAAGCTACAAAAGAAGGTTACACAATTTTAGTGTTAGATGATAGCGCACTTATCAATACAACTCAATCGTTGCATTATGCTATGCCGATGTTATTAGCTGTAAGTCATATTCATCAATTACTTATTAAAGAAGATTTACGTATGAGTACAAGTATTGTTGCTTTATCAGGTGAAACACGTGAAGTGCATCATGTTGCTTGTTTACTTGGATATGGTGCTAATGCAGTCGTTCCCTACTTAGCACAACAAACGATTGCTCATTTAACTGATAGTCATCATCTTGAAGGTTCGATTTCTGAAAATGTTGAAACATATACAAATGTTTTATCAGAAGGCGTTATTAAAGTTATGGCTAAAATGGGTATTTCTACCGTTCAAAGTTATCAAGGCGCACAAATATTTGAAGCAGTAGGCTTATCTCAAAATGTGATTGACACTTACTTTACAGGAACACAATCTAAATTATCAGGATTAAGTATTGAACAAATTGATGAAGAAAATAGAAAACGTCAAAGTAATGAAGAAGAATATCTAGCTTCTGGTAGTAACTTCCAATGGCGTCAACAAGGACAACATCATGTATTTAATCCAACCACGATTCATTTATTACAACATGCCTGTCGTGAAAATGATTACGAGCAATTTAAAACATTTACTAATGCTGTGCATGACAATAGACACGACCATTTACGTGATTTACTAGAATTTAAATCTCAATCATCAATTCCTATTGAGCAAGTAGAATCTGTAGAATCGATTGTAAAACGTTTTAACACAGGTGCTATGAGCTATGGTTCTATTTCTGAGGAAGCACATCAAACTTTAGCAAAAGCGATGAATAAATTAGGAGGAAAAAGCAATAGCGGTGAAGGAGGGGAAAATCCTAAACGATATGTCATTCAAGAAGATGGCAGTTATTTATCAAGTGCGATTAAACAAGTTGCATCAGGACGATTTGGTGTAACTAGTGAGTATTTACAACACGCTAAAGAATTACAAATTAAAGTAGCTCAAGGTGCAAAACCTGGTGAAGGTGGACAACTTCCTGGCACTAAAGTATATCCTTGGATTGCTGAAACACGTGGATCTACACCAGGTATTGGGCTTATTTCTCCACCACCACACCATGATATTTATTCAATTGAAGATTTAGCGCAATTGATTCACGATTTGAAAAATGCAAATAAAGATGCTGATATTGCTGTTAAACTTGTATCTAAAACAGGTATAGGAACGATTGCTTCAGGGGTAGCTAAAGCATTTGCAGATAAAATTGTAGTCAGTGGTTATGACGGTGGTACGGGTGCATCTCCTAAAACAAGTATTCAACATGCCGGATTACCATGGGAGCTTGGTTTAGCAGAAACACATCAAACATTAAAGTTAAATGATTTACGTAGCCGTGTACGTTTAGAAACAGACGGTAAGTTATTAACAGGTAGAGATGTAGCATTAGCGTGTGCATTAGGAGCAGAAGAATTTGGTTTTGCAACTGCACCTCTTGTTGTTCTCGGATGTATTATGATGAGAGTGTGTCATAATGATACTTGTCCAGTAGGAATAGCAACGCAAAATAAAGATTTACGTGCGCTTTATAGAGGTAAAGCGGATCATGTTGTCAATTTTATGCATTTCGTCGCTGAAGAATTAAGAGAAGTTCTCGCGGAACTTGGCTTGAAAACAGTCGAAGAACTAGTAGGACGTACTGACTTATTACAACGTTCTCGTCATATTAATCCTAAATCTAAAGCTGCATCACTTGATATTGAGAAATTACTTCATGCAGTTGATGGACCGAACACAAAAGAAATAGCTCAAAATCATCATTTAGATATTGGGTTCGATTTAAATTATTTATATAAAGAGGCAAAACAAAGTATTGAAAATGGTGAAACATTTAAAGGACAATATACAATTAATAATACTCAACGAAATGTTGGTGTAATTACGGGTAGTTATATTACGAAGCAATATGGTAGTAAAGGTTTACCTGAAGAAACGATTATTGCAGAAACGATGGGCCATGCTGGGCAAAGTTTAGGTGCATTTGCTCCTAAAGGACTATTAATACATCATACTGGAGATGCTAATGACTATGTAGGAAAAGGGTTATCTGGTGGAACAGTTGTTGTGAAAGCACCAAAGCATGCTCGTGAAAATGAAATTATTGCAGGTAATGTATGCTTCTATGGAGCCTCTAGTGGTAAAGCCTATATTAATGGTAGTGCTGGAGAACGTTTCTGTATTCGTAATAGTGGTGTTGATGTAGTTGTTGAAGGAATTGGAGATCATGGTTTGGAATATATGACAGGTGGACATGTTGTTATACTTGGTGATGTTGGCAAAAACTTTGGCCAAGGTATGAGTGGTGGAGTATGTTATATCTTCCCAAGTGATATCGAAGCATTTAAAAAAGCGAACCAACTTCCAACATTAGCATTTAAACGCGTGCAACATGATGAAGAAAAGCAGTTACTTAAATCAATGTTAGAAGAACATTATCGTTATACAGAAAGTACAAAAGCTAAAGATATCTTAAATCAATTTGAGAATGTCACTGAACATGTCATAAAAGTAATTCCAAAAGATTATGAATTAATGATGCAAAAAATCGAGTTACAACATCGTCATTTATCAGAAGATAACGAAGCAAAATTAGCTGCATTTTATGATCATCGCACATCGATTGAAAAAGACTTGCAACCAGCTGTGATTTATTAAAGAAAGGAAGGAAAAGTTATGGGTGAGTTTAAAGGGTTTATGAAATATGAGAAACAATCATTAGCAGAATTGTCACTCATTGAACGTTTAGAAGGACACGAAGCGTTCCAACAACGATTTTCTAGAGAAGAAGCCTCTATTCAAGGGGCAAGATGTATGGATTGTGGAACGCCATTTTGTCAAACTGGACTTCCTTTCGGACGAGAAACAATTGGTTGTCCAATAGGAAATTATATACCAGAATGGAATGATTTAGTGTATCATCAAGACTTTAAAGAAGCATACGAACGTCTAAGTGAGACGAATAATTTTCCTGAATTTACAGGACGTATTTGTCCTGCACCATGCGAGCAATCATGTGTTATGAAAATTAATCGTGATTCTGTAGCAATTAAAGGTATCGAACGCACGATTATTGATGAAGCTTATGACAATGGATGGGTAAAACCAAAATATCCAAAAGAACACAAAAATCAGAGCGTGGCAATTGTTGGAAGCGGTCCTGCGGGATTAGCAGCTGCGGAAGAATTAAATCATTTAGGCTATCAAGTTACGGTCTTTGAAAGAGCAGCTGAGCCAGGTGGTTTATTAATGTATGGTATTCCAAATATGAAGTTAGACAAAACTGTGGTTCGACGTAGAATTGAAATCATGCGTGAAGCAGGTATTACTTTCAAGACAAATACTAATATCGGTGTAGATATAACACGTGATGAATTAGAAGAACAATTTGATGCGATTATATTATGTACTGGTGCTCAAAAAGCACGTGACTTGCCTTTAGAAGGTAGAATGGGACAAGGTATTCACTTTGCTATGGATTACCTTACTGAGCAAATGCAAGTTCTAAATGGTGAGATTGAAGAAGCTTCAATTACGGCTAAAGATAAAAATGTAATTGTTATAGGAGCAGGGGATACTGGAGCAGACTGCGTAGCAACTGCTTTACGCGAAAATTGTAAATCTATTGTACAGTTTAACAAGTATACAAAAGCACCAGAAGAAATTACATTTGAAAGTAACACGTCTTGGCCTTTAGCATTACCTGTATTTAAAATGGATTATGCTCATAAAGAATATGAAGCACGATTTGGAAGAGAGCCTCGTGCATATGGCGTTCAAACTATGCGATATGATGTAGATGCGATTGGTAATATTCGCGGTGTTTATACCCAAATTTTGGAAGAAACACCTGAGGGTATGGTAGTGGTTGATGGTACAGAAAGACACTGGCCAGCAGATTTAGTATTATTATCAATCGGATTTGAAGGAACTGAAACAACAGTACCACGATCATTTGATATTAAAACTAAACAAAATAAAATCGTAGCAAATGAGCAGGATTATCGTACAAATCAAGAAAAAGTATTTGCTGCAGGAGATGCACGTCGTGGACAAAGTTTAGTCGTGTGGGCAATTAAAGAAGGACGAGCTGTAGCTAAATCAGTAGATCAATATCTCAAACAAAAAGTTTTAGCATAATAATATAAAAATATTGACTTCCAATGAATAATATTATATGATGGTTATTGTGTTCATTGGAGGAATACCCAAGTCCGGCTGAAGGGATCGGTCTTGAAAACCGACAGGGCCTTAACGGGCCGCGGGGGTTCGAATCCCTCTTCCTCCGCCATTATCATTAAAATCCAAGACTAATCAATATAAAGAAGATAAGCACTCAGTAACTTACTGAGTGCTTATTTTTATGTACTAAATTTTTAAAAAATCAAATCATTTAATGAAAGCCTTTACATAACTTGTCTAGACAAGTTATACTTTGTTTAAGTTAGAAACAAAGGAGTGGACATCGTGGGCGTAAAAAGAAAAGATGTACAAGATATTGTTCAAGCAATAGGTGGAAAAGAAAACGTAGATACTGCTACTCATTGTGTAACGCGATTACGATTAGTTTTGAAAGATGATAATAAAGTAGATAAGGAAGCTTTATCTAATAATACGCTTGTTAAAGGCCAATTTAAAGCTGACAATCAATATCAAATTGTTATTGGTCCTGGTACAGTAGATGAAGTGTATAAACAGTTTGTAAATGAAACCGGTGTAGAAACTGCATCTAAAGATGAAGCAAAAACTGCCGCTGCAAAAAAAGGCAATCCATTACAACGATTAGTAAAATTATTAGGAGATATTTTTATTCCAATTTTGCCAGCACTAGTAACAGCTGGTTTACTTATGGGGATTAATAATCTTTTAACTATGGAAAATTTATTTGGTCCTAAGGCCTTAGTGGAACAACATCATCAATTAGGTGATATTTCTAATATTATTAACGTCATAGCTAGTACAGCATTTATCTTTTTACCAGCTTTAATTGGTTGGAGTAGTATGAAAGTCTTTGGAGGTAGTCCAATTTTAGGATTAGTGTTGGGATTGATATTAATGCATCCTCAACTCGTTTCACAATATGATATAGCTAAGGGTCATATTCCTACATGGAATTTATTTGGTTTAGAAATTAAACAATTAAACTACCAAGGGCAAGTCCTTCCGGTACTTATTGCGGCTTATGTACTTTCTTTAATTGAAAAAGCACTTAATAAAGTCGTGCATGATTCAATTAAGATGCTTGTAGTAGGGCCTGTAGCATTATTAATTACAGGATTCCTATCATTTATTATTATTGGGCCTATAGCATTAGGTATCGGAACAGCGATTACAGGTGCTATACAATTTATTTTTGAACATGCGGGTTGGTTAGGTGGCGCAATTTATGGTTTCTTCTATGCACCACTTGTTATTACTGGGTTACACCATATGTTCTTAGCAGTGGATTTTCAATTGATGGGCAGTTCTTTAAAGGGAACTTATTTATGGCCAATTGTAGCCATTTCTAATATTTGTCAAGGATCAGCTGCATTTGGTGCATGGTTAATTTATAAACGTCGAAAAATGGCAAAAGAAGAAGGATTAGCATTAACATCTAGCGTTTCTGCTTTCTTAGGTGTCACTGAACCAGCTATGTTTGGAGTGAATTTACCTTTAAAAGTACCGTTTTTTGCTGCTATTTGTACATCGGGTGTTTTAGGAGCAGTCATTGGAGCAAATCGAGTACTTGGTAATGTAGGGGTAGGAGGCGTTCCAGCTTTTATTTCAATCCAAAGTAAATATTGGTATATTTATATACTTGTTATCCTATTAGCAATGATTTTGCCAGCAGTATTAACGGTGATTTTTTCTAAATTCACTAAAATTAAAGCTAAAGAAATGGTAGAAAATCCCAATGATATAAAATGAGGGTTATGAACTTTCATTATAAGATGTGAATAATTAATTATTTTGAAAAATATATTTTTAGATAAAGGTGGTATTAATATGATTCAAAACGATTGGCGAAAATCAGTAGTGTATCAAATTTACCCTAAATCTTTTAATGATACGACTGGAGACGGCAAAGGAGATTTGAATGGTATTATTGAAAAATTAGATTACATAAAGTATTTAGGCGTGGACTATATTTGGCTTACACCTATTTATGAATCTCCAATGAATGATAATGGTTACGATATCAGCGATTATTTTAAAATTAATGAAGAGTTTGGAACATTAGATGATTTTAAAAAATTGATTTATGAAGCACATCGTCGAGACTTAAAAGTTATGCTAGACATTGTAATTAATCATACTTCTACGGAACATCATTGGTTTAAGGAAGCAATTCATTCAAAAGATAATCCTTATCGAGATTTTTATTTTTTCAAATCATCAGCAGATGGACCACCAACAAATTGGCAATCTAAATTTGGTGGAAATGCTTGGGAATATGATGAGAAATCTGATGAATACTATCTACACTTATTTGATGTGACACAAGCTGATTTGAATTGGGATAATGAAAAAGTAAGACAAGCACTTTATGAAATGGTAAATTATTGGATTCAATTTGGCGTTGATGGTTTCCGTTTTGATGTAATAAACCTTATTTCTAAAGATGAATTTAAAAATTCAGAAGCCATCGGAAAAGAATTTTACACTGATGGCCCCCGCGTTCACCAATATTTACATGAACTCAACCGTCATACTTTTGGAAATAGAAATATGATGACAGTAGGTGAGATGTCTTCAACAACGATTGACAATTGTATTAAATATACACGTCCTGAGCGTCAAGAATTGAATAGTGTATTTAATTTTCATCATTTAAAAGTGGATTATAAAGATGGTGAAAAGTGGACAAATGAAAAATATGATTTTCTTAAATTGAAGAAAATTTTAATGGAATGGCAAGTAGGTATCCATAATGGTGGTGGATGGAATGCTATTTTTTGGTGTAATCATGACCAACCAAGAGTAGTATCACGATTTGGCGATGACACAAATGAATTGAATCGTCAAGCAAGCGCAAAAATGTTAGCTATTGTGTTGCATATGTTACAAGGGACACCCTATATTTATCAAGGTGAAGAAATTGGCATGACTGACCCTCATTATACATCAATACAAAAATATAGAGATGTAGAATCTCTTAATGCGTATACACATCTAAAAGAAGAAGGGATATCAGAAGAAGAAATCTTGACCATTTTATCCCAAAAATCGCGTGATAATTCGCGTACTCCTATACAATGGAATCAAAATGAAAATGCAGGATTTACATCTGGTACGCCATGGATAGATTTACCTAAGAATATAGATACGATTAATGTTGAAGATGCTATAAGTAATAAAGATTCAGTTTTACATGTATATCGTCAACTTATTAAGTTACGTCATCATCATGATATCATTACTTATGGAGATATTGAACCATTGTATATGGATCATCCACAATTGTTTATTTATCGTCGCAACTATAAAAATGATTCTTGGTTAATTATTGCTAACTTTTCAAATGAAGCTGTTAGGATTCCAGATGATATTGATATAGTAGGAGATATTATTATTCAAAGTGGTAAAATTCTTGACAATAAGATTTCACCATATGGTGCGATAGTAATTAGTAAGTCATATTAAGTGATAGGGTGAAAAAATAAAAATGGGTCAACAAAAATTTGCAGTAATTTATGAAAAGTTAAAAAAAGATATTTCTGAGGGAATATACTTATATGGTGAACAACTACCGTCAGAACGTGAACTTGTAGAAACATATCACTCATCTCGAGAAACGGTAAGAAAAGCACTTGAATTACTTGCAAATGATGGGATGATTCAAAAAATTAAAGGAAAAGGATCGATTGTTATTCAACAAGATATCACTGAATTTCCTTTTTCAGATTTAATTAGCTTTAAAGAAGTTAAAGAAAAGTTAAACTTAAATCATGAAACATATGTCCTTGTAAATGAAATAATAAAGGCGTCTGATGTTCCTTTAGTGAAAGAACAATTGGGTCTAAGAAATAACGACTTATTATGTCATGTAGTAAGAAGTAGAAGTGTAAATGGAAAAGTTAAAATATTAGATGAAGATTATTTTCTAACATCATTAGTTCCTAAAATATCTAATGAAATAGCTAGAAAGTCTATTTATGATTATTTAGAAAAAGAACTTCATTTAGATATTAGCTATTCTAATAAATCAATTACATTTGAACCATTTAAGGATTTTGAATATCAAGTGTTTGGTAAAGTGCACCATCCATATACAGCGACAGTAAGAAGTACCGTTTTTCTTAAAGATACGACGCGATTTCAATATAATGTTTCAAAGCATCTAGCAACAGAGTTTAAGTTTAATGAATTTTCTCGTCGACAAAATAAATAATAGTATTTTTGAATTGGTTTTTAACTTGAATGATTTATAAATAAATATACTATTTTACTTGCAACGTTAATACGTTTTATAGTATTATAAAACTTACCGTGCTAGGTGGGGAGGTAGCGGTTCCCTGTACTCGAAATCCGCTTTATGCGAGACTTAATTCCTTCGTTGAGGGTGTACTTTTGTGAAGTCTGCCCGAAGCACGAGGTGTTTGAAGATTTCGGTCCTATGCAATATGAACCCATGAATCATGTCAGGTCCTGACGGAAGCAGCATTAAGTGGACACTCATATGTGCCGTAGGGTAGCCGAGATTTAGCTATCGACTTCGGTAACGTTTATGATGTACACTCGATTCGAAGGTGCACGGTTATTTAATTTAAAATTAATCATTTCTATAAATATATATACTTTACGAGTGACTTTAATTTAAAGTCACTCCTTTTTTATATAAACTATAGAAGAACTTAGAATACAGATAAAGATTCTTAAATCATTTAAATAAGTTGTCATCGAACAACTATAAACATCATACTTATATACAGATATTCAAAATAGGCATGTTGAGAAAAACAAACACCCTAAATTATTTTTATAATGAGGGTTATGGGTGTATACACTGATACATTTACTCAATTCATTTAATAGAAATATGATTAGAAACATGTTAATTATAGGGGGAAGTTATGCAAGTTTATTTAAGTACTTTAACTGAAATGGATTATATCGAGACTTTAGAAAAACTTGAAAAACATTATACTAATAACAAAGGTTTAGATGGTAAATCACATAGTAAAATAATTTCTAATTTAAGAAAACAACCTACATATAATTATGAATTAGAAGTTATTGCGAAAAAAGAAGATGGGGACATTATAGGGCACATCATGCTAAATGAAGTGAATCTCATTGATAATGAAGATACATTTAAAGTATTACAATTATCTTCTTTGATTGTAGCAACACCTTATCGAAATCAAGGTATAGGAAAAGCTTTAGTGCAAGCTGTAGAAGAGCGTGCGAAAGCTCATCATTATACTGCTATTATTGTAGATGATTGTCCTGAGTATTTTACAGCGTTAGGTTATGCATCAGCGGCGCAACATCATATTATATCGAAAAATGATGATAAGTCTCTTTATGTGAAATTCTTGTGGGATCAATTAAGTGAATATCTACATGGGAAACTACAACCAATATCAATAGAAGTATAAAAAATTAATATATCAAAGATATTGCATGATATAATTGATAAGTAATTGTATTGGAGGTGCGACTGTGAATTATCAAGCTTTATATCGAATGTTTAGACCTCAAAGTTTTAATGATGTTGTAGGTCAAGAACATGTCACTAAAACATTGAGAAATGCTATTTCAAAAGAAAAGCAATCTCATGCATATATTTTTAGTGGCCCAAGAGGAACTGGTAAAACAAGTATAGCTAAAGTGTTTGCTAAAGCTATTAACTGTTTAAATCCCCATGATGGTGAACCTTGTAATGAGTGTGCAGTATGTAAAGGCATTACACAAGGAACAAATGGTGACGTTATTGAAATTGATGCTGCTAGTAATAACGGTGTTGATGAAATTAGAAATATTAGAGATAAAGTTAAATACGCACCTAGTGAATCAAAATATAAGGTTTATATTATAGATGAAGTTCATATGCTTACAACAGGTGCTTTTAATGCTTTATTAAAAACATTAGAAGAACCTCCAGCACACGCTATTTTTATTTTAGCAACAACAGAACCGCATAAAATACCACCTACGATTATTTCACGTGCACAACGTTTTGATTTTAAAGCGATTAGTACCGAACAAATTGTCGAACGATTACGTTTTGTTGCACAAGAACAATCACTAGATTATGAGGAAGCGGCATTAGAATTTATTGCTAAAGCATCAGAAGGTGGTATGCGTGATGCATTAAGCATTATGGACCAAGCAATTGCTTTTGGAGATGAGCATCTTACCTTACAAGATGTATTAGACGTAACGGGTAGTGTAGATGAAGCATCGCTTAATGAATTATTTAACGATATCGTTAATGGAAATGTAAAAGAAGCATTTTCTCGTTATCATCACTTTGTATCTGAAGGTAAAGAAGTAAATAGACTTATTAATGATATGATTTATTTCGTAAGAGATACGATTATGAATAAAACAATCAATGAACAAACAAGTTACGATGCCTTAACTCAATTTGATTTAGAAACGTTATATCATATGATAGATATTATAAATGATACGCTCGTTTCTATTAGATTTAGTGTGAATCAGAATGTACACTTTGAAGTGTTATTAGTTAAATTAGCTGAAATGGTGAAAACAAATCCTACGAAAGTAGAAAATGTAGCAACAACGCCTGTTGCTACAGAACCTAATAATGAAGTGTTATTACAAAGAATGGAACAACTTGAAAATGAGTTAAAAACTCTAAAAGCACAAGGTATTTCACAGAGTAATAAAAAGCACACACAAACAAACACACATTCTAGAAATAAACGTCAAAGTAAAGCGGCATTTTCTATGACGCAGATAGCTAAAGTGTTAGATGAAGCAAATAAAGAAGATATTCAACTACTTAAAGAACATTGGCAAGAAGTAATTGATTATGCTAAAAGTAATGATAAAAAATCTTTAGTCAGCTTATTGCAAAACTCAATTCCAGTAGCAGCAAGTAGAAAACGTGTATTAATTCAATTTGATGAAGAAATACATTGTGAAATTGTTAATAAAGATGAAGAAAAAAGGAAAAACATTGAAAGCGTCGTTTGTAATATCATTGATAAAAACGTTGAAGTAGTAGGTGTCCCTTCAGATCAATGGATGAGAGTGAGAAGCGAGTATATTAATCATAGAAAACAAAATGATCATCATTCTTCTGAAAGTACAAAAGATAATACTAAAGAGGAAACGTCTGATATTGCTCAAAAAGCGAGAGATTTATTTGGTGAAGATACTGTGAATATTATAGATGAATAATAAAATATATCAGTTTGTTTATAAGGTAAGTTGAATGAGTCATACATGACAATAAATATAAACGTATGTATAATGAAATATAAATTATAATAAAATTAATGTGAAAATTTAAGGAGGAAATGAATGATGCGCGGTGGCGGAAATATGCAACAAATGATGAAGCAAATGCAAAAAATGCAAAAGAAAATGGCACAAGAACAAGAAAAACTTAAAGACGAACGTATTGTAGGAACAGCTGGTGGCGGTATGGTTGCCGTAACTGTAACTGGTCATAAAGAAGTTGTAGATGTAGAAATTAAAGAAGAAGCAGTAGATCCAGATGATATCGAAATGTTACAAGATTTAGTTTTAGCTGCAACAAATGAAGCAATGAATAAAGCAGATAATTTAACGCAAGAACGATTAGGTAAACATACTCAAGGCTTAAATATTCCAGGAATGTAGGTTAAGTATGCATTATCCTGAACCGATTTCAAAACTTATAGATAGTTTTATGAAACTGCCAGGCATTGGTCCCAAGACGGCTCAACGTCTGGCTTTTTATACATTAGACATGAAAGAAGACGATGTCGTAAAATTTGCTAAAGCCTTAGTAGATGTTAAGCGAGAACTTACCTATTGTAGTATTTGCGGTCATATTACTGAAAAAGATCCGTGTTACATTTGTGAAGATAAACAAAGGGATCGTTCAATTATTTGTGTGGTTGAAGATGATAAAGATGTTATTGCAATGGAAAAAATGAGAGAGTATAAAGGCCTTTATCATGTATTACATGGATCTATCTCTCCAATGGATGGTATAGGACCTGAAGATATCAATATACCCACACTTATTGATAGATTAAAAGATGAAGAAGTTAAAGAACTTATATTAGCTATGAATCCAAACTTAGAAGGTGAATCGACCGCCATGTATATTTCAAGACTTGTAAAACCTATTGGAATAAAAGTAACGCGTCTTGCACAAGGATTATCAGTTGGTGGCGATTTAGAGTATGCTGATGAAGTAACGCTTTCTAAAGCAATTGCTGGTAGAACCGAAATGTAAATTTTTATGTGCTATTTATAGTAGATGAGTATTGAATAGCGAGGATATTCCGCCTTCAACAATACTAAATCACACTGTAAATAGCTTTTTTTAAAATTATTTTAAAAAATGTAAATTTTTAAAAGTTTGTTTTATGAGATAAAAGTAATGTAAAAAAAGTTATAAACTGAAAGAAAACAACTTTAATATTAACTATTAACAAATTATTTTATATAATGTTCGTGTTTTGTGGGTTAGTCTCTATCTTTCGCTCTTTGTAGTGTAATTTTTACCATTGTACATTTGGGAGAAACCCTGTATAGTATTTATTTGTTGAGCGAAACAAATCAACGAACATTAAACACACAAAAAAATTAATTTAAAAAAGTTGTTGACTTTCATATCGATAGCGAGTATAATTAATTCTTGTGTTGAAGAAATGAACATTGAAAACTGAATGACAATATGTCA